>JAWWOY010001089.1:0-4797 GCA_033851195.1 Kribbellaceae bacterium
GATGGATCGGTGTGCGGAGTTGGTGGTGGCCTGGTGGGCGGTGCTCAAGGCCGGCGGGGTGTATGTGCCGCTGGATCGGGCCCATCCGGTGGAGCGCATCGCCACGATGTTGGACGCGGTCGATGCGGGGTGTGTGTTGACCTGTGGCGCCGACACCGTTGATGGGGTCGGGGGGCGCCCGGTGCTGCGCATCGACGGGCTGGACCTGTCGGGGCGCAGCGCGGATCCGATCACCGATGCCGACCGGCTGGCGGCGCTGGGGGTGGATGACACCGCCTATGTGATTTACACGTCGGGGTCCACCGGTGAGCCCAAGGGGGTGGCGGTCAGCCACGCCGGCCTGCTGGGGGTGGCGGCGGCGCACCACGAGGTGTTCGGGTTGGGCGCGGATGCGCGGGTGCTGATGGTGGCCACGCCGACCTTCGATGCGTCGATCTTTGAGGGGTTGTTGGCGGTCGCGTCGGGGGCGGCGTTGGTGGTGGCGCCCCCGGACGCGTATGGCGGGGAGGCGCTGACCGCGTTGGTGCAGGCTCAGCGGGTCAGCGCGGCGTTGTTGACCCCGACGGTGCTGTCGTCGCTGGATCGGGCCCGGGTGGACGAGCTTGACACGCTGATCACCGGCGGGGAGGCCTGCCCGGCGGAGTTGGTGGCCGCCTGGGCGCCAAATCGGCGGATGTTCAACGCGTATGGGCCCAGCGAGGCCACCATCTGGGTCACCTATGCGCCGCTGTTCGCGGGGCGGCCGATCGACATCGGCACCCCCATCGCCGGGGTGTGCGCGTTGGTGTTGGATGCGCGGCTGAGCCCGGCGCCGGTCGGGGTGGTGGGCGAGCTGTATCTGGCCGGACCGGCGCTGGCGCACGGCTATGTGGGCCGGGTGGACTTGACCGCGGAACGGTTCGTGGCCAACCCCCACGGGCGTGCCGGGGGGCGGATGTATCGCACCGGCGACCTGGTGCGCTGGACCCCCGACGCAACCCTGGCCTATGTGGGCCGTGCCGACACCCAGATCAAGCTGCGCGGCCAGCGCATCGAATTGGGCGAAATCGAAAACACCCTGCTGGCCTGCCCGCAGGTCACCCAGGCCGCCGTCACCGTGCACGACAGCGCCACCGGCGCCCACCTCGTCGGCTACATCACCCTCGAGCACACCGCCACCGCCGATGATGACGCCGAAAGCGTCGAAGAGTGGCAACACCTCTATGACGATTTGTACGGCGCTGAGGTCGAGGCACCAGGGTTCGGCATGGATTTCCGGGGCTGGAACAGCAGCTACACCGATGAGCCGATTCCGCTTGAGGAGATGGTGGAGTGGCGTTCGGCCACGGTGGATCGGATCATGGCCCTGCAGCCGCGACGAGTGTTGGAGATCGGCGTTGGCTCGGGGCTGGTGTTGTCACAGATCGCCCCGCATTGTGAGCGCTATGCCGCCACCGATTTTTCGCCGGTGGTGATCGAGGCCCTGGCCAATTCGCTGGAGCGGTTGCAGATCCCGTGGCGCGACCGGGTTCAACTGCGGGCCCAACCCGCCCACGTCACCGAGGCGCTGCCGCGGGGTTACTTCGACACCATCATCCTCAACTCGGTCATCCAATACTTCCCCAACGCGGGATATCTGGCCGAGGTCATCGACAACGCCATGGAGCTGCTGGCCCCCGGCGGGACGCTGTTTGTCGGTGACGTGCGCAACTACGCCCTGCAGGGCGCGTTCCAAACCGCGGTCGCGCTGGCCCGTGCCAGCGCCGCCGACGGCGCCGAGATCCGGCAACGAGTCCACCGCGCCATGCTCGGCGAACCCGAATTGCTGCTGTCCCCAGAGTTTTTCACCATCTGGGCCGCCGAGCATCCGTCAGTGGCCGGACTCGGCGTTCAGGTCAAACGCGGATCGGGCGACAACGAGCTCAACCGATACCGCTACGACGTCACCATCCACAAAACCCCCGCAGCGGTACGCTCACTGGCCGCCGCGCCGAGTTGGGCGTGGTCTCACTGTGCGGGGCTGCGCGGGCTGCACGACCGGTTGACATCCCAACGTCCCACCACCGTCCGCGTCACCGAGATCCCCCGCGCCGGAGTGATCACCGACGTCGGCGTCGAAGCCGGCCTGGCCGCCGGGCTACCCGTAGCCGACGCGCTCGCCCAAGCCACCGCCGCCGATGCCGTAGGCCCGGAACAACTGCACCAACTCGGCGAAACCACCGGATACCACGTCGCGGTCACCTGGGGCCTCCAACCCGGCACCCTGGATGCCGTATTCCTCACCATCGAGCCTGGCCCCCAGCAGAACTCAGCGCTGACCGACCTCTACCTGCCCCCCGCCGGGACCCCCCAACACGGCACCCACGCCAACGACCCCCACGCCAATACCAAAGTCAGCGCGGTGCGTCAGCGGTTGAGCGCGTGGTTGCCCGAGTACATGGTGCCCGCTCAGATCGTGGTGCTCGACGAGTTCCCGTTGACCTCTTCCGGCAAGCTTGACCGCAAGGCGTTGCCGGCGCCGGTGTTTGCCGCCACACCCTTCCGCGCGCCCCAGACCCCGACCGAGAAAATCGTTGCCGGGGTGTTCGCCGAGGTGTTGGGCGTGGACCGGGTCGGGCTTGATGACGATTTCTTCGCCCTGGGCGGGGATTCTCTGATCGCCACCCGGGTGAGCGCGCGACTGCAGTTGGCGTTGGACAGGGAAGTGCCGGTGCGGTATCTGTTTGACGCGTCCACCGTCGGGGATCTCGTCGACTATCTGCACCGGCATCGTGGCGGCCCTGCCCGCCTGCCGCTGCGGGCGATGCAGCGGCCGGCGGTGATCCCGTTGTCGTTTGCCCAGGGCCGGTTGTGGTTCCTGGGTCAGTTGCAGGGGCCCTCGCCGGTTTACAACATGCCGGTGGCGTTGCGGTTGCGCGGGCGCCTTGATGCCGACGCGTTGGGTGCGGCGCTGGCCGATGTGGTGGCCCGCCATGAGAGCCTGCGCACGCTGTTTGCGGCGTCGGAGGGAAAACCCCAGCAGCTGGTTATCCCTGTGGAGCGGGCCGATTTCGGGTGGGACGTTGTTGATGCCGACGGCTGGTCGGCCAGCCGGCTCGATGAGGCCATCGGCTCGGCGACGCAGTACACGTTTGATCTGGCGATCGAGATCCCGTTGCGGGCAAGGCTTTTCCGCATCGCCGAGGACGAGCACGTGTTGGTGGCGGTGGTGCACCATATCGCTGCGGACGGGTGGTCCATCGCCCCGTTGGTGCGTGATTTAGGCGTGGCGTACGCGAGCCGGTGTGCGGGGCAGGACCCCGGCTGGGCGCCGCTGGCGGTGCAGTACGTCGATTACACGTTGTGGCAGCGCGCGCAGCTTGGGGAAATAGACGACAGTCACAGCCGGGTCGCGGCGCAGCTGGCCTACTGGGAGGACACCCTGGCCGGCATGCCGGAGCGTCTTGACCTGCCCACCGATCGGCCGTACCCGGCGGTTGCCGATCAGCGCGGCGCCACGGGGGCGGTGGACTGGCCGGCCGAGTTGCAGCAACAGGTTGCCCGGGTGGCTCGTGAGCACAATGCGACCAGCTTCATGGTGGTGCAGGCCGCCCTGGCGGTGCTGTTGTCGAAGATCAGCGCGAGTTCCGATGTGGCGGTTGGCTTTTTGATCGCCGGGCGGCGCGATCCCGCGCTGGATGAGCTGGTGGGTTTCTTCGTCAACACCTTGGTGTTGCGGGTCGATCTGGCCGGAGATCCCACCGTCGCCGAGCTGCTGGCGCAGGTGGGTGCGCGCAGTTTGGAGGCTTTCGAGCACCAGGATGTGCCCTTTGAGGTGTTGGTGGAGCGGCTCAACCCGGCCCGCAGCCTGACTCATCACCCGCTGGTTCAGGTGGTGTTGGGCTGGCAGAACCTGCCCTGGCAGGGGGTGGGGCAGGACGGCGACGCGGCCGCCGGGTTGGTTCTGGGTGACCTCGAGGTCGCGCCGCTGCCGCTCGACACCCAGTCGGCCCGTATGGATCTGGCGATCTCGTTGTCCGAACGCTGGGATAAGACCGGTGAGCCGGCCGGGATCGGCGGCTTGGTGGAATTTCGCACCGATGTGTTTGATGCGGCCAGCATCGAGGTGCTGATCGAGCGGTTGCGGCGGGTGCTGGTGGCGATGACCGCCGACCCGGCACGGGCGTTGTCGTCGGTGGATCTGCTCGACGTGCCTGAGCGGGCGCGGCTGGATGACATGGGCAATCGGGCGGTGCTGATCCAACCGGCGAGTGCGCCGGTGTCGATTCCGGCGTTCTTCGGCGCGCAGGTGGCTCGGGTGCCCGAGGCGGTGGCGATCAGCTGTGGCGGCCGGTCGGTGACGTACCGGGAGCTGGATGAGGCGTCAAATCGGTTGGCGCGTCTGCTGGTTGGCCACGGTGCGGGCCCGGGTGGGTTTGTGGGGTTGCTGTTGTCGCGGTCGGCCGAGGCCGTCGCGGCGATCATGGCGGTGCTCAAGACCGGGGCCGCGTATCTGCCGATCGATCCGGGGTTGCCGTCGGCGCGGATCGGGTTCATGCTCGCCGACGCCGCGCCGATCGCGGTGATCACCACCGCGGAGTGGGGCGACCGGCTTGGCGGGTTCGACGGGGTGGTCGTCGACGTCAACGACCCCCGCATCGACGCCGAGCCCGGCACGGGGCTGCCGGCGCCGAGTCCCGACGAGATCGCCTACCTGATTTACACCTCGGGCACCACCGGTGTGCCCAAGGGGGTGGGGCTCACGCATGCGAATGTGACGCGGTTGCTGGCGTCACTGAATGGTGGGTTGCCGGCGGCGGGGGCGTGGAGTCATTCTCA
>JAWWOY010001084.1:0-3948 GCA_033851195.1 Kribbellaceae bacterium
TGCTGGCGGTTGCCTGCAGCCACCAGGTTCGCACCGGTGTCGGCAAGATCCGCGCCGATCAACTCGCCGCGAGCCTGCCCCGCAGGGCATGGCAGCGGCTGTCGGCCGGTGACGGCTCCAAGGGGCCCGCGGTTCTACGACTGGGCCTGCATCAGCATCGAACCCGAACGGGCCGATGCTCAAGGGCAGCGGTGGCTGCTGATTCGCCGCAACACCACCGGCGAGCTGGCCTACTACCGCTGCTGGTCACCGGAACCGGTGCCGCTGCGCGAACTGGTCCGTGTCGCCGGCCGCCGCTGGACGGTCGAAGAATCGTTCCAAGCCAGCAAGACCCTCACCGGACTCGACCAGCACCAGGTTCGCCGCTGGACCAGCTGGCACCGCTGGACCATCCTCGCCATGCACGCCTACGCCCTGTTCGCCGTCCTCGCCGCAACCGAACGAGCCGAAACCCCAACCCCACAAGGCCTGATCGCGCTGACCTGCAACAAGATCCACCACCTGTTCAACACACTGATCATCGAACCGATACAAGACCCGCGACACCGGCTGCACTGGTCGACCTGGAGACGCCGACACCAACACCGCGCCCGAACCAGCCACTACCAGCGCCGACAAGCCATCCCGACCAGACATCACGAACTACGGCTGTCGTACTAGGCCGTGCCTGTCGTACTGGTGGCTAGGCCAGCCCGTGGCGCCGGTGCATTCGATGATCGCAGCGTGGCAGGATTCTGAGGGACTGTTGGAGGATCGCAATGGCCGACACGTCACTCGTGTATGGACTGTGCAGGGCGCCGACCTGGTGGTACTTCCAGAGCGCGTCGCTGTCGATCTTGTCGACGACTACAAGATGATCGCCGCCTCCTTGGCCATGCGCCCTGTCGGTCCGCGTCTCGATTCGCCACCGAGCGACCATGAAGCCTGTCGGACGGCGACAGCGATGCTTCAGTCGCAGAAATCACAGTTCCCCGTCGCGGGAAGCTGTGTGTGGCAGTTCGGGCATATCGCGACGGGTCGATCGATCGCCTTCGCCTTACGCGCACGCCCGCGGGTGGCGGCCAGATTCGGGGTCAACGCAGGGACGCCACCATCGGCAGGTAGATCGGCCGCGCCGAAGTGCCGGTAGCACCTCAGACGTTCGTGGGCCGCATGATCGTCGACATCTCCCGGCGTTTCACCGGATGCGGCGCGTACGGCGATGGCGTAACCGTCACCCACGCTGCCCTCCGCGTTCACGCAGAGGGAGGAGAGCAGCGGCTCGCCGCCGTGCGCGCAGTCTGCCGAGACTCGGCTGAGCACGTCGCCGATCCAGTAGTGCATCAACTGCTTGGTCCGGATGCCCGTGCGGTGCTGAACCTGAGTGGCGAGCTCCTTGTACGTGACAACGCCGTGGTATCGGCGAGCTACGTCAAGAAGTACGTAGCGCGCCGCTTCGGCCCACTCCGCGCGCGCAGTCTTCGAGCCAACCTCGGACACTTCACGCCAAGTCCCAATTGCAGGAACATCGGTGAGTGGCGCGTCATCGACGAACCTCACCTCGAAGCCGAGTGCGCGGAGGGTTTTCGCTGCGCCATCCTTACCGCCGGAGAACTCTGTGCGTGCTGCAACGGAGCCGGTGGCGTACTTGTGCGCGACTCCCAGAACGGCCTTGGAGTCGTAGCTTTTGTGGTCATGCCACAGGACGTACTCACGTGCGCTCCCAAACCCGTAGTGAGAGAGGAAGTCGTCGGCTCCGCGCCCGTCATACTCCTCGAGGGCTTGCAGCACGTGGTGGCGGTTGACGGCATCGAAGTTCGGCACGCTGTCGACCTTAGACGTCCCTGCCGACATGGGGCGCAGACCCACCAGGAACGCCTCTGCGCGAAGCGCCTGAACGGATGTCGAAAAGCTGATCGGCGTTGTCGCGGAGGCACTCGCCATGCAGTTCGCCACCCTGCCCGAGCAGCTACGGCAATCGCTGACCTGTGACCAGGGCTCGGAGATGTCACAACACACCCACCTGCGCGACGAGACCGGGCTCGCGGTCTTCATCTGTGAACCCCACAGCCCCTGGCAGCGAGGAACGAACGAAAACACCAACGGGCTGCTGCGTCAGTACTTCCCCAAGGGCACCGACTTGGTCAGACACAGCGTCACCGACCTCGAGGCCATCGCAGCGACGCCCAACAGCAGACCCTGCAAGACCCTCGGATGGAAGACCCCCGCGGAAGACTTCAACGACCACCGAGACTCAATCCAACAAGCCGGTGTTGCGACGACTCCTTGAACCTAAGCAGTACACCTCGATCGCGTTCACCCACGCCTCATCGCCGAGGGAATCGAGTCCTCGGTCGGATCCGTCGGCGACGCCTACGATAACGCCCTGGCCGAGTTACACATGGGCCTGTATAAGAGCGAATCCGGCCTGATCGAACCCGAGAACGCCGCGGGCACGCTGGTCTCCGAAGCCGCCCGCGGCGAGGGCGGCCAACTGCGGAACGCTCTCGGCGAGCGGTTCATGACGCGGTACGACGCCGAGCGGATGGAACTATCCACCCGGGACCGGGTCGCGCTCGCCGAGTACACGGAGATCAAGGAAGGCCGCGGTACGCCGAACGGCGGGGTCTGGCTCGACGTGTCGCATCTCCCGCGCGAGACGATCATGCGCCGGCTGCCACGCGTCTACCAGACACTTCTCGAACTCCAGATGCTCGACATCACCAAGCAGCCGATCGAGATCGCACCGACAGCGCACTACTCGATGGGTGGCGTGTGGGTTCGGCCCGAGGACCACGGGACCGGTATCGACGGGTTGTACGCGATCGGCGAGGCGGCCAGCGGCTTGCACGGAGCGAATCGGCTCGGCGGCAACTCACTGATCGAACTCCTGGTCTTCGGCCGGATCGTGGCGGAGGAAGCAGCGACGTACTCGATCAGCAGGCAATCGCAGCAACGATCCGCAGAGGTTGTCGCCGAAGCACGGGCGGAGGTCGATGCATTGCTGGCGAGCGACGGTCAGGAGAACGTCCGTGCGCTGCAGCGAGCTCTGCGCGACACGATGACCTCCCGGGCCGGCGTCGTACGCGACGAAGCCGGCCTGCTGGCCGGACTGTCGGAGCTGGCGGAGATCGAGGATCGGATGACGCGGTGGGACTCCATCCCGATATCGCTGGGTTCCAGGACCTGGCCCACGCGTTCGACCTCAAGGCGTCTGCGCTGGCCGCGCGGGCGACGCTCGACGCGGCCCTCGAACGCCGGGAGACGCGCGGCTGCCACAACCGCTCGGACTTCCCCGAGCTCGACGAATCCCTGCAGGTCAACATCGTGTGGTCGGGGCCGGGGTCGGTCCAGCGCGAGGAGATTCCACGGATCCCAGACGAGTTCCGCGCCCTCATGCGAGACGTCTCGACCGACGGCAAGCTGGTCGAGTGAGGTGACCGCACCGGCGATGGTTGCCGAGTTCGACGATGTTGCCGGGTGGACGGCTGAGGCAGTTCGGCAACTCGGCGACGAGCACGCCATACCGGCGGCGTGCCGAGGGGAGCTCGAGCCCGGCGGCGCTTGCCTGGTTGGGCGAGGCGTGCGAGATGTCGGTTGGCGCACGGTTGCAGGGCGCCGGCGCGGGTTCGGACGGTCCGGCGGCCTGGGTCGCGAAGCGGTTCGGCGTACGACCGATCCTGCTGGAACCGATGCCGGCCGCGAGCCGGGCCGCCGCCAGGCTCTTCGGCCTGCCCGTCGTCATGGCCGACGGTCAGCAAATCCCGCCGCGGACGGAGTCCGTCGACGTGGCCTGGTGCCTGGGCGTGCTGTGCACGATCGACGACAAGGCCGCCGTACTGCGGGAGGTCCATCGGGTGCTGGTGCCCGGAGCGTCGTTCGGCCTTCTGGTAGTGGTCGCCGGAGACCGTCAGGTGGCGGCCCCTCCGGACGGCAATCACTTCCCAACCCAGGACAAGCTCGTTGCTT
>JAWWOY010000412.1:0-4941 GCA_033851195.1 Kribbellaceae bacterium
CGCTCCACCAAGGTCCGGGGATCGATCACGAAGACCGGCAACGATCACGCCCGCCGGCTGGTGGTCGAGGCTGCCTGGCACCACCGGTCCCGCTACCGGGTCGGAAAGACGATGCGCGATCGCTGGGACCTGGCGCCCGCGACCGCCCGGATCCGTGGCGATGAAGGCAACCGGCGACTCCACCAGCGGTGGGTGAGGTTCATCGACCGACGCAACGTGGGACGCCATTCCTGACGGCGCCTACCCGCCGAACCACGTCCCTGCACGGGGACCGTGCGGGCTGAACTTCACGGTGGGCACCAGGCCCCCGCCCAATCGACCGAGCGGACCTCCTGCTCGGTGTCCATCCGGTCGATGAACAGCACCCCGTCGAGGTGGTCGGTCTCGTGCTGCAGACAGCGAGCGAGGGACCCGAGCCGACGATCTGCAGCGGGGTCGCGTGATCTCCTTTCAACTACGTTTACACCTCAAAAACCCGAAACTCAGTCGACAAGTGCACCGCCGGACAGATTGACAACTGTTCCGGTCATGGCTCCAGTGCGATCTGAAGCCAGGAACGCGGCCGTCTCTGCTATCTCAGAGAGCGTAGGCAGCCTTTTTAGAAGCGTCCCCTGCACCATCCCCCCGACTTCGAGGAATTCCTGGACCGACTGCCCGGCCGCTGCGGCGGATTGTTTGAAGAGGTCCTTGGTGTAGGAACCCGCTGCCGGCGCATCGATAACAGCGTGTGGACGGATGCCGATGACCCGGATGTTGCTGGGTGCCAACTCCGCGGCCAGAAGCCGCGAGAACGCCTCCTTGCCAGCCGAGCTCACGCCGTGCCCCAAGATGCCGCCTACAGCCAGTTTGGCACCCGGCTCGGACAAAGTCAGGATGACGCCAGGACGCTCGCGACCCATGTGCCGTGCCACAGCCTTGCTTGTGATAAACAGCGTCCGCAGAAAACCATCAATCGGCCGCATGAACTCCTCCAGCGAGAGGTCCGCCAGCAAAGTCCCCTGGTCGTGCATGACGCTCACGGCGTTGAGGGCGATGTCGATGCTGCCCGCCGTCGCCGCGATCGCATCGGCGTGCTTTTCGACCGCCTGTTGATCGAGAACGTCAACTTGCGCGGTCTCGACCGTTCCGCCCGTGGCGGCGATATCACGCGCGACGGCGTCGAGCTTCGCCTGCGTCCGCCCGGCGATGAAGATCCTCGCGCCTTCCCGGGCGAATACCCGTGCAATGGCGCCGCCGATAGCGCCCCCGCCGCCATAGATCACGGCGTTCTTATTCTCAAGCAGCAAGCCACTCATATGTGTCCTCCAGGTGATTGATTCATCCATGATTACGCAGGCTCGGGGTCACATCCGCCGCCACTGCGGGCTCTTTCGCGTCCGCAATTACCGGAGGCTTCAGGAAGCTGGCGGCCCAGACGACCGGGATGGAGATCACCGCGATGATCAGGCCGGCGATCACGGCAGACGAGGCGGCGAAGGTGCCGATCGCCACGCCACCGGCATACGCGCCCAATGCGATGCCCACGTCAGCTGCGGAGGCGGGCAGCGAGGACGCCAGCTGTCCAGCCGGGCCGGCCAGGCTCACCACGCGGTACTGCATCGAGGGCGCCATGCCCATGGCGAGCAAACCGAAAGCCAGCAGCGCCAGCGCCACGAGCACGGCGATCGTGCCGACAAGGTAGAGCACCAGCAGGGAGACCGCTACACCGATGGCGCCGACGATCAGGGTGCGCGCGGCATTCTGGTCGACCGGAGACGACCACAGAGATCGCCCGGCCCATGCGCTCCGGCGGGACGGGACCAGGGTGAGGATGACCAGGATGACCGCATCCGCTTGTTCAGCTTGATCGTCAGTGCGGTCAAGTTCAGCAAACCGACCACGAGCAGTTCGCCGCTGGCCGACACGAACATTCCAAGAACAGCGTGGCTAAAGCGAGGTCGTCTTGCCCCGACTTAGTGGTCGGAACCGGCTGAGTAATTATCTGCATCGTCCTGCCTCATCTCGAAGAATCCCTCGCACTGGTGCTACCGAGGGTCGCCAGATAGGCCCAGTCATCTCGACGTGGACATGTGGCTGCCCCATGACCTGTCCTTCCGTGCGCTGGGGGGTCGGTCCGCGCCGGCTCCGGCAGGGCGAGCCGACGTCCCAGCCGTCTCACGGCGTGGCCAGCTGGAGGGTTTCGTACCTCAGGTCCGCAATGACCGTGTCGCGTAGGCGGTCGCCCGCTCCAGCAGGGCGCGGCTCATGACTTCTTGAGCGCCGGGATCTCCCAGAGCGCCGTCGGCAGGACCGTGCCGGTCTCCAGCAGCGACTTGAGGTTGGCGATCACCGCCGGCCAGCCGCTCGACATGCGGTTTAGCATCTCCACGTTGGGCAGGTTCTCGTGGGTCACGGTCAGTCGGACGATGTCGGCGAGCGGCTCGATCAGGAAGGTGACGACCGACGGCCCACTGACCCGCTCCTCGTGCGGGGAGTCCTCGAAGGTGATGGTGAGCCGGGTCGGTGCCTCCGCCTCGAGCACGGTGCCGACAACGTCGACAGCGCCTGAGCCGTCGACACGGCGGTGCTCCCAGGGCGATCCGACCTGCCAGTCGGACACGTTGGCGTGGTGCCAGTACTGCGCGGTCAGGTCGACGTCGGTGAGCGCCTTCCACACCTGCTCGGCGGTCGCCTGGATGTAGGTGACGTAGACGTACGTCGGAACGGTCGTGGTGGTCTCGGTCATGGCATATTCCTCTGCTCGATCTCGGATGGTGCTCAGGGCTGCCAGTCGTGGCGCGTCGTACGCCGCGATCCAGCGCTCCCCGATCTCGTGGATCGGGGCGGGATTGAGGTAGTGCAGGCGCTCCCGCCCGCGTCGTACGACGACGACGAGGTTGGCCTGCACCAGCAGGTCGAGGTGCTGGGTCGCCGACTGGCGCGCCATCCCGAGGCTGCTGCAGAGCTCGGTGAGCGTCTGCCCGTTCTGCTGGCGGAGTCGGTCGAGGAGCAGGCGTCGGGTGGGGTCGGCCAATGCCTTGAACACCAGGTCGAGGACGTCCTGCTGTTGGGTCATGGATCCATTATGCAGGTATTTACCTGCATATGAAAGCGCGACCTCTCACTCAGTCGTCGGCGTCATCGCCCAGCGGATCGTGCCGACCGCCGCCGCGCCCATCCCGCGCACCACCGTCTGCTCCGCGATCGGCAGCCACGGCAGGTGCAGGTGGCGGCGAGTCCACAGCGGCATCAGGCCGATCGCGGCCGAGGTCAGCAGGCGCTCGGGATCTGGACCGGCGTCGGCGCTGCGCAACGCGATCGCACTTCGGTCACCGGCCGGCACGATCTGCCACTCGGATAGCGGCAGCCAATTTCGCTCCAAGAAGGTCATCCGGATCCTGAAGAACAACGGCCTACGCGGCTCGATGGGGCGCGTCGCCTCGCCGGTGACAACGCCGCCATGGCGAGCTTCTTCTCCCTGCTCCAGAAGAACATCCTCGACACCCGCCGCTGGGACACCCGTGAAGAGCTTCGGCTGGCGATCGTGACCTGGATCGAGACCAAGTACAACCGGCGCCGCCGTCAACGGGCCCTGGGCAAGCTCACCCCGGTCGAGTTTGAACTGATCTACACAGCCGCAGACGCGGACTGAGAACCATCAACCCCGAGTGTCAACCAAACCGGGGGCAGACACGAGCGCTGAGAGCGAGCAGTGTTTGGTGTCCTGTATTTACCGAACACCAAACAGCGGCGGGACTGGTGCGATGAGCCCAGAAGAGGCAGTAGAGGTGCTCACTCAGACACTTGCTGAATTGCACGTGCACACGCTCCCTACAACAGCCGACGACCATGGAACGGACCTAACTCTGGACCTGGGCGGGCGGCAGGTGCGGTTGGAGGTCAAGTATTACGTGCTGACTGACCGGTCCCGCGCCCCCAGGGTGCAAGAGTTGCTTGAGCCACCCGTAATCATTGGCGGTCTCGCTGTCATGAGTCGATTGGGAACGCCTATTGCGTGACGGAAGATCTCGATGCTCTCCGCAGACGATCCGAAGGGGCCGTTAGCGGTCTGGAACTGCTGCGGTCGGCCGGCGCCAAGGACATCAACGAGGTTGGCGGACTCATCCCTACGGAACGCGGGGACGTCCGCGTTGACGTGCTCGAGGCCAGGCACAACGACCTCGATCGGGACTTCACCGACCCCACTGACCGACTTGAGGCGATGGCGCATCAGTGGGCATTGAATACGGCCACGCCGTTAGAAATCGTGGCTACTAGTGTCGACGTTTCCAGACTGCACGGCGACGACAGGCCGACCACTGACCAGACGCAAGCCGTCGCCCTCGTCGCGCGCGTCGGCCCGCTGGTCGCGATGAAACTGAAAGCTTCGGTCGACCGCCCCGCTGCCAAGGAGGCGACCGACATACTCGACATCGTGCGTCTGCTGACAGACCCGGCCACAGCGGACTCAGTGATGGCCGAATTCGGAGAGGCGCATCCCGAGTTGATTGACGCCGCGGCCGACTTCCTCGATGGCGTGCTGCAATCCCCGTAGCCGATGTGTCCCGGCAAGTCGGTCACCGCACCGCTCAAACCTGGGCAACCCGAACGACAACCGTGGCATCTGCTTCGGTGACTCCGGCGGCCCGTCGTACCACGGTGGCAGCCTCTTGAGGAGGTCCCCGTCACGATGCGCTAACCTGTTGGTATGCGAGTGACCCTGCTCCTTACTTAGCCGTACTGGCAACCAGGCGCCCATCCCGCGCCGGTCAGTACGGCGACCCCTCCTGTGCGAGGGGCATTTTCATTTCTGGCACAGTGTCATTTCTGGCGGACAGGGTTCACACCACATCTCAGAGAACGCAGGAGTACGACGGTGAGCGAGCAGGTGGAGCACGACGCGGACGCCCCGATCGACCGGGGAGGCTACGACTTCAACGCCATGCAGGCCAAGTGGCGGCC
>JAWWOY010000414.1:0-9014 GCA_033851195.1 Kribbellaceae bacterium
CGACGTTCAGGGACACCCCGCGGAGAGCGTGCACCGCGGTCTCCCCCACGCCGTAGGTCTTGGTTACCTGTCGGATCTCGATCATGGCGTTAGTTGCCACGGTTGCCACCCCCGCCGCCGCCACCGCCGGCGGGGAGCCCGCCGCCGCCACCGCCGGGGAGCCCGCCGCCGCCTGGCTGGCCGGTCCGGCCGGCACCCGCACCCTGGCCACCCGCGCCGGTTCCGCTGCCGATCGGGCCCTGGATCAGCTCGATCTGGTCGCCCTCCTTCAGTCCGGAGGTGATCTGGGTGAAGCTGTCGCCGCGGACGCCGATCTGCACCTGCTTGGTGCCACCGCCATTGGGCATGGTCACCGAGTAGGTCCCTGCGCTGCTGATCACGGCCGTGCTCGGCACGTAGAGCGCGTTGGTGACCTTCGCCGTCTGGACCGTGACGTTCGCGGTCTGCCCCATCCGGGTGCCGGCCGGGATCTTCTGCACGGTGAAATAGGCCGAGTACGACACCACGCCGTTCGAGGTGACCGGCGTCGGTGAGATCGAGGTGAGGGTGGCGGCAAGGTTGGTGTTCGGGTCGGCGTTGAGGACGACCGTGGCTGCCTGCTTCACCTTGATCTTCACCGCGTCCGCCTCGGCGAACGACGCGACGACCTGCATCGCCTTCAGGTTCGCCATGTCCAGGAAGCCGCCGGTCGCGGCCGTCGTGGTGGTGGTAGTGCTGCTACTCGAACCACCCGTGCCCGTCGCCGGGGCGGTGCTACCTGCTCCGCTCCCGGAACTGCCGGAGCTGCCGCTGTTCGAGCCGACCGAACCGTTGATCGCCGTGATGGTGCCGGCGATCGGTGCCCGCAGGGTGGTCGCGGTGACTGTCGCATTTGCCGCAGCCAGGTCCTGGTCGGCCTGCTCCTTGGCCGCGCGGGCTTTGGCCAGGCTGGCCGTGGCGCTGGTCACGGAGACGACTTGGCTCTGTCCCTGGGTCTGGCCGCTGGTCGGTGTGGGTGTCGGGCTGGCGGCCGCATCCTCGGCGTCGGTGAGCGTGGCTTCGGCGTCGGTCACCGAGTTGGCCGCTGCGATCTGGTTCTGCTCGGCGATTCGCACCTGGGCTGCGGCATTGGTCGAGTCGATCCGGGCGAGCGCCGCGCCCTTGGCGACCGTCTGGCCGACCTTCACCAGGATGGCGGTGACGGTGCCGGACGTCTCGAATTGCGGCGAGGCTGACTGCCCGCTCTGCAATGTGCCGCTGGAGCTGACGCTGGATGTCACGTCGCCACGAGCCACGGCCACGGTCGGCCGCGTCGAAGTAGCGGCTGGGGCGGCGCCCTGGAAGAAGATGAAGTAGGCACCGACTGCGATGACCAGTACGACGGCCACCAGGGCCACATTGAGGGGGTTGAGGCCACGGATACGGTGGCGTGGAAGGACCATGCCGCAGACGTTATGCAGTGTTGCTGAGGATAGGGTGCCGGGTTCCTGGCAACAGGCTGTGAACACGACCTACGGCGTGTCACTATGTCCGCGACACCCAGTGATTTGTGAACAGCCCATGACAGCCGGTGATCGCGGTACTGTCGGGTGAGTACCACGGCCGGGGACATGCCAAAATGGGAATCATCCGGGTCGGCCGACCGTTGGCACGGATGACTAATCTCGGAGGTTTGACATGTCTAATCGCGTACTGCGTGGTTCGGGGCTGGGTGGGGTCAGCTTCGAGGATGACCGTGGCGTGGAGTTCGCGCCCCGGCAGATGATTGCTTACGACTGCCCTCGTGGCCACGTGGTCGAGGTCACGATGGCGCACGACGCCGAGGTGCCGGCGATCTGGGAGTGCCCGCACTGCGGCAGCGAGGCCGCCCGCTCGACCGGTGAGAAGCCGGAACCGAAGCAGGAGAAGCCCGCCCGGACCCACTGGGACATGCTTCGCGAGCGGCGCAGCATCTCCGAACTGGAGGAGCTCCTCGCTGAGCGGGTCCAGCTGCTCCGGTCCGGCGAGATCGGGCCGGCGCACCTGCACCGCACCCGGTCGACCGGCAAGCGCAGCGCCTGATCGATCCCGGGCCTGACAGACCAAGCCCGAACGGGCCGTCACCGCAACTGCGGTGACGGCCCGTTCGGCATATCCGGGGACCACGGCTGTCTTTGTACCGGGGGCTCGTTTGATCACTGGGGCTTGTCTGCCGACTGGGCCGGGCCGCTCTCATCAGGAGGCTCGACCACCTCGCCCTGGATGACGTCGTTTTCCGAGCGCTCTGTCTTTGGACCGGCTGCCTTCTCGTTCGAGGTAGGCGGCCGGTAGCCACCCGGCATGAACCCGGTGATCGGGTTGCCACCCAGCTGGGCGACCAGCCGGCGCCCGATGATGCCCGCCAGCGCTTTGCGGGCCAGCGGCCGGGTGAACGGCAGGATGAAGAAGAAGCCGAACACGTCGGTGACGAATCCGGGGGTCAGCAGCAACGTGCCGCCGACCAGGACCAGCGCCGCGTCGCCCAGTTCCTTGCCCGGCATCCGGCCGGTCTGCAGTGACGTGCGGAGTGCTACCCAGGCCCGTTTTCCCTCGTGCTTGACCAACCAGGCGCCGAACGCACTCTCGACCAGCAGCAGCGCGACTGTCGGCCAGCCACCGATCACCTGCCCGACCTGGATGATCACGTAGATCTCGATGATCGGGATGACCAGCAGGGCGACGGCTACGAACCACGGCATGGCGGTCAGCCCTTCTTACCGGCGAACAGGTTACGGAGCTGCTTGGCCCGGTGGGCCAGGCCCCAGCGACCGACCCGCAGCATCGCCTCGATCACGATCGACTGCGACATCTTCGACTGACCGCGCTCCCGTTCGACGAAGGTGATCGGCACCTCGACGACCCGGAAGCCGGACTTGAGCGCGCGCCAGGCCAGGTCGACCTGGAAGCAGTATCCGGCGGAAGCAACCTGCTCCAGGCCGATGCCCACCAGCGTCTCCCGCCGGAAGGCGCGGTAGCCGCCGGTCGCGTCCTGCAGCGGTACGCCGAGCGCGAGGCGGGTGTAGATGTTGCCGCCGCGGCTCAGGATCTCCCGGGACTTCGGCCAGTTCTGCACCTCGCCGCCCTTGACGTAGCGAGAGCCGAGCACGAGATCCGCGTTCCGCAACGCCTCGAGCAGCCGGTGCAGCTGCTCGGGCTGGTGCGAACCATCGGCGTCGTGCTCGACCAGTACGCCGTACCCGTTGTCGAGGCCCCAGTGGAAGCCGGCGATGTACGCGGCGCCGAGCCCCTCCTTGCCCTTGCGGTGCAGGACGTGCACCTGGTCGTCGTCGGCGACCAGCTTGTCCACCAGGTCGCCGGTGCCGTCCGGGGAGTTGTCGTCCGCGACCAGCACGTGCGCCTCGGGCACGGAGCGACGGACCCGGGCCACGATCGGCTGGATGTTCTCGGCCTCGTTGTACGTCGGGATGATGACGAGGATTCGTCCGAGGTCGGCGAATCCGTCAGGCGTACTCACGCTCGTTGCTCTCCTAGCTCCGGGGCCATGCTGCGGGCCATGCTGCGGGCCATGCTTCGGGCCATGCTTCGGGCCATGCTTCGGGCACTGACTATGCTGGCACTTTTTCCCGGTCGGGACCGGGAGTGGGCGCCGGCGGAGCCGTTGGACGCTTACGTCGTGCCAGCAAGGCCAGCACCGCCCCAATGATCCCCAGTCCGGTCAAGATCCACTGCGGCCAGCCGCCGAGTGTGATGGCCAGCGTATGGCCATCGCGGACCGGCACCGAGGCGACATACACGTCCGGAACGAACTGACCGGACTTGTGTTCGACCGATCCGTCCGGCCGGATCACGCCGGAGATGCCGCTGGTGGAGGCGATCAGCACGGTCCGACCGGTCTCGATCGCGCGCATCCGGGTGATCGCGAACTGCTGCTCGGGCTGGCCGGTGCCGCCGTAGGTGGCGTTGTTGGTCTGGACCACGAGGACCTGCGCCCCACCCTTGATCACGTCGGACACCACCCCGTCGTACGCGAGCTCGAAGCAGATCAGGTCGCCATAGGTGACTCCCCTGATCGGCATCACACCCGGCACCTTGCCCGGGATGGTCTGCCGGCCGATCAGCTCCAGCCGCTTGATGTAGGGCAGCAACTGGTCGCGGAACGGGATGTACTCACCGAACGGCACCGGGTGACGCTTGGCGTATTTCTGGCCCGGGCCGGTGACCGGATCCCAGACCACACCGACGGTCTGGCGGTCGTTCGGGCCGGGTCCGTCCAGCACCGCACCGACCAGGATCGGGACACCGACCGCCTGCACCGCCGCTTCGATGTCGGCCCGGGTCTCGTAGTCCTCGAACGGGTCGATGTCGGTCGAGTTCTCCGGCCAGATCACCACATCCGGCTTGGCGACCGTGCCGGCAGCGACCTCCTGTTGCAGCTTGAGCGTCTCGCTGAGGTGGTTGCGGGTCACCGTGCGGGCGCGCCCGAGGAACTCCAGTCCTTTGCCAGGAACGTTGCCCTGCACCATCGCGGCCGTCACGGTCTTGCCGTTGCCGCCGGTCGACAGCGGGATCGCGGCACTGATCCCGACGATCGCCACGCCGGCCACCAAGGCGATCCCCCGACTGCTGAGAGCGCTCCTCCTGCGGAGCATCGCATAGACGAGTACGCCGAGGAACGCGATCACGAAACTGAGACCTGGGATGCCGACGAGTGAGGCGAACTTGCCCAGCGGGGAATCCGCGAAGGCCCACGCCAGCCGGCCCCAGGGGAACCCGCCGAACGGCACCGAGGCCGTCGCATACTCGGTCGCGACCCACAGGCACGGCACCCACAGCATCCAGAGGCGATGCCTGAGGGTCTGACTGGCCAGTGCGCCGAAGACGCCGTAGAAGAGGCCCTCGAGGACTGCCAGGGCAGTGGCCGCGTCGCCGCCGATCACACTCAACCACGGCACCAGAACGGCGTAATACGCGATCCCGAAGCCCGTGCCGATCAGGAACCCGCCCTTGACTGTCGCGCCGTTCAGCGCGGCCAGCAGGACCGCAACCGCCACCGGCGCCAGCCAGGGATGGTCGTAGGGCTCGAAGGCCAGGCCGAGGACGGCACCGGCGGCAACGGCCACCAGCAGCCTGGGCAGGATGCGCCGCGCCGCGCTCAGCCGTTCCACTCAAGTACCCCCTCGGGTCACCGCCCGGCGTTCGCCGGTCGCATGACCGTACAACGCGCGACTGACACAGAAGTATCCGGTCAGTAGCACGTAGGGGTACTCAGGCTGTCACCGCAGCCGCACGGAACGGGCTGTGCCAGGAAAACGGCCAGGAGAACGGCCAGGAAACGGCCAGGAAAACGGCCAGGAAAAGGAAAGAGACCCGGCGCTCCTTCGGACCGACCGCCGACCCGCTGGTTGCGAGCCGTCCGGCCGTTGTCTACTGGGCGCCGAGCCTCTTCCACCTCTGCCCCGCGGGGGGCTAACCACCAGCGATCTCAGCCCCCGTCGACTCAAGCCTGGCACTGGCCTGGTCAGCGTCGCGGGATCATCCGGTGGCCGAACTTCTTGTATCCGTTGGAGGGATGGGATCTTGACGACTTCGAAAACGATGCTCGTTCGTGGCGAAAGTGTCAACCTTCCGGGACCACCGTCAAGGCGTTGTAACACTTCAGCCTGCACTATCGGGGCCTGACGAGCGTGAATGACCGGTGCCACGTTACAGCGCCGTCTCGATACTGACAGTAACCGTTACCCAGGGCAACTTTCGCTACGAAGCGGGTACGACGACTGTGCCGGTGGCCCGGGTGATCTCGAGTGGTTCGGCCAGTACCTCGGCCGCCGATCCGGACCGGTCGGTGCGTCCGCGGCAGACCACCGTGGCGACGAACTCGATTTCCCTGCTACGGTGTCCCACCCGGCAGATCGTTGCCTTCACCTCCACAACATCACCTGCCCGCAACGGCTGCAGGAACTGCACGTCCGAGTACGACGCGAACAGGCCCTCGTCGCCGTCGCTCTGGATACACACCTCGGTAGCGACGTCACCGAACAGGCCGAGAACGTAAGCCCCGTCGACCAGGTTCCCGGCATAGTGCGCATGGCTGTAGGGCACATAGCGCCGCTGGGTGACAGTCAGGCCGATCGTTGCTCTGGTCATGCGGATCTCCTGCTCGGCGTGTGCTTCCGACGGGTCACCAGCGCATCGACCAGATAGCTCGCCACCTCGCCCGGGGTGGTGCCACGACCGAACACCCGGTCCACCCCGAGGTCGGCCGCCATCTGCTCGGTGAAACGAGGGCCTCCGGCAACCAGTATCGGCCGGGACTCCTCCGGGTAGGCCTCCCGGAAGGCAGCGGACATCTCCTTGGTGTTCAGCACGTGCGCCTCCCGCTGGGTGACCACCTGCGACACCAGGATCGCGTCCGCCTTCTCCGCCTTCGCCCGGCGTACGAGCTCCGGTACGGCGACCTGGGCGCCGAGGTTCACCACATTCAGCTCCCGGTAGTACTCCAGGCCCTTCTCCCCCGCGAAGCCCTTGATGTTCATGATCGCGTCGATGCCGACGGTGTGTGCGTCGGTGCCGATGCAGGCACCGACCACCGTCAGCCGGCGGCGCAGGCCGTTGCGGATGGCAACGTTCGCGTCCTTCGGTGAGAGCAGCGGGTAGTCACGCTCGATCACCTCCACCTTGCTCGTGTCGACCAGGTGGTGCACCGATCCGTAGACGACGAAGAAGGTGAAGTCCGGCCCCATCGCCTTGGCGTGCACGACGAGCGCCGGTTCCATACCCATCTTGTTGGCCAGTTGCACCGCCGCCCCCTCGGCCCGTTTGTCGTGCGGAACCGGCAACGTGAACGACAGCTGCACCATCCCGTCCCCCGTGGTGTCTCCATACGGCCTGATGACGCTCACTCGTCCTCCTTCCCCTTCCTTACGTCCGAAGAAGGTTGCGCTATAACCCCACGTCTTTCGGACGCAACTTCTTCGAGGAGCTCGGTGGCTGGGTTGTAGTACAGAGGTGAGCGACTCGCTACGCCCTCCAGGCCGCGGCCGGCGTCCTGGGGGCGCTTCATCAGGCCGAAGGTGCCGTCGCCGATGGCGTTCAGCAGGCCGTCGTCGACGATCCGCTCCAGCAGCTCGACGGACTCGCCCAGCACCTGGCGGGCGCGTTGTGCGATGAAGCCGTCGGACGACGGCCAGAAGTCCTCATGAAGCTTTCCTGCGGCCCCTAATACGTAGCGGACGTTCTGCAGCGCCAGGTCGCGGTCGGAGATCCACGGCGTCACGACGGCCTCGGTCATCATGCCGACCAGCAGGATGCCCTGACCCGTCATCGCGCCGGCCAGGTTGAAGAACCCGTCCAGCAGGTAGCCGCGGAACACATCGCCCGTCATGTGCCGGGTCGGTGGCATCCATTTCAGCGGCGCGTCCGGGAACAGTTGCCGGGCCAGCATCGCGTGCGCCAGCTCGAGCCGGAACGAGTCCGGGATCTCCGGGGTGATCTCGAAGGCGTGTCCCAGCCCCAGCTGCCAGTCCTCGAGCCCGGCCTCCTTGGCGAAGTACTCGTTCAGCAACTGCGACACCGTCACCGTGTGCGCGGCATCGAGGGCGTCCGCGGTGGTCAGGTAGTTGTCCTCGCCGGTGTTGATGATGATCCCGGCCCGGGCATGGATCTGCCGGCTGAACCGCTGGTCCACGAAGGTGCGGATCGGGTTGATGTCGCGGAACAGGATCCCGTACATCGAGTCGTTCAGCATCATGTCCAGCCGCTGCAGCCCGGCCAGCGTCGCGATCTCCGGCATACAGAGGCCGGACGCGTAGTTCGTCAGCCGGATGTACCGCCCGAGCTCCCGTGACGACTCGTCCAGCGCCGCGCGCATCAGGCGGAAGTTCTCCTGCGTCGCATACGTCCCGGCGAACCCTTCGCGGGTCGCGCCCTCGGGCACGTAGTCGAGCAGCGACTGGCCGGTCGAGCGGATCACCGCGATGATGTCTGCCCCCGCCCGCGCGGCGGCCTGCGCCTGCGGGATGTCCTCGTAGATGTCGCCGGTCGCAACGATCAAGTAGATCCACGGCCGCTGCTCGGGATCCCCGTGCCGCTTGATCAGTCGGTCGCGCTCACGCCGCCGGGCATCCACCTTCCGCAACCCTGCCGCCGCGGCCTTCCGGGAAGCAGCACGGGCCCGTACGCCGTCGCGGCCCTCCGGCAGGCGGAACGTCACCGAGCCGGACGCCGCCTTCTGCGCCAGCACCGACAGGTCCTCGGCCTCACCTCGTACCAGCGCATCCCACACCGGCAGCGCGAGGCCGTGCTCCAGCCCGACGTCGGCCCGCACTGTGTCGGCCAGCCGGTTCACCCATGGGGTGCCGTCGCTGTCGGCACCGGTCAGGCCGGCCAGGCGGAGTACGGCCCGCTCGACCGACACCGTGGTGTGCTGCTTTGCCAGGTTCACGATCGGCCGGCCTGCCTTGCGGGCCAGGCTCCGCGCCTTCCGGACTGTGACCGGGTCCAGGTCGAGCTTCTTCACTGCACGAGTCACTGGGGCCATCCTTGGTCGTCGTACACGGTGCGGCCGCCGACCACGGTCCGCAGGCAAACCGGCACCGGGGCCGCGTCGCTCAGGTCGGGGAGTACCGGCACGCCGGCCCGCGGATCGGTCGACCACGCGGCCACCCGCTGGTCCGGCGTCTGCACCACCAGGTCGGCGTCGCTCTCCCAGATCGCGTACGTCGCCGTGGCGCCCGGCGCGAGCACACCGGCATCGTCGATCCCGGCCGCCCGCCAACCGCCACGGGTGTGTGCCGCGAAGGCTGCCCGCACGGTGATTCGTTGCTCCGCGGTGTGGTGGAACGCGGCTGCGCGGACCGCCTCCCAACCCCCGAGCTCAGTGACGGGCGAGTCGGACCCGAAGGCCAGCACCACGCCGGCCCGTGCCATGGCGCCGAAGGGGTTCATCCCGGCTTGCCGCTCGCCCAGTCGCTCGGCGTACATGCCGGCGGGGCCGCCCCAGAGCCGGTCGAACATCGGCTGCACGCTCGCGACCACACCGCAACGCGCCAAGGTGGCGA
>JAWWOY010000425.1:0-3313 GCA_033851195.1 Kribbellaceae bacterium
CGCGGGCTCCCTTCGAGTCCAGGTGGTCCAGGTCGGCGTCGAGCTCGGCTTCGAGCTCGGCCTCTTCTTCTCGCCGGGCGGCGTCCTTCTCGTACGCGTCGACCAGGCCCCGGTAGGCGGCCGAGCGCTGCTGCAACTCCAGGTGCGTGCCCTGCTCCGCGATCCGGCCGTCGTTGAGGAACAGCACCTCGTCCGCCAGCGCGATCGTCGCCTTGCGGTACGCGATCACCAGCACAGTCGTGGCCGCCTCCGAACCCTGCACCGCGGTCCGCAGGCCGGCCAGGATGCGCGCCTCGACCTGGGGGTCCACCGCGCTGGTCGCGTCGTCCAGGATCAGCAGCCGGGGGCGCCGGACCAGGGCGCGGGCCAGGGCGATGCGCTGACGCTGGCCGCCGGACAGCGTCGTACCGCGCTCTCCGACCTTGGTGTCCAGACCATGAGGAAGGGATTTCACGAAGCCGTCGCCCTGGGCGATCCGCAGCGAGTCCCAGACGTCCTCGTCGCTGTAGTCGCCGCCGAGGGCGACGTTGCCGCGGATGGTGTCGTCGAACAGGAAGGCGGTCTGCGCGACCAGCGCGACCGAGCCGGCCAGCTGATCCTTCGCCAGCGACCGCAGGTCCACCCCGTCGACCTTGACCGAGCCCTCCTCGGGGTCGACCAGCCGGGTCAGCAGGGTGGTCATCGTCGACTTACCCGAACCTGTCGGGCCGACCACCGCGACGGTCCGGCCGGGCTCGATGCCGAAGTCCACCCCGGCCAGTACGTCGCGGTCCGGCAGGTAGCCGAAGCGGACATCCATGACATCCAGTCGGGCGGCTCCAGTAGAGGTGAGCTGGTCCGAGCCGTACTCCATCCCACCGGTCGCGGTCAGCACGCGCTGCACGCGGTCCCAACCGACGACCGAGCGCGGCAGTTCGCCGAGGACCCAGCCGAGCGCGCGGATCGGGAACCCGATCAGGGTGAACAGGAAGGCCACCTGGACGACGTCACCCGCATCGGCGGCGCCGGAGCGGACCCGCCCGACCCCGACCAGCAGGACGGCCAGCACGCCGACCCGGGGCAATCCCTCGATCACCGGGTCGAACGCGCCACGAGCCCTGTTGACCGCGATGTTGGCGTCCCGCAGCGCGTGCGTCGGCTTGGTGAAACGCTCGGTCTCGGCGGCCTCCCGGCCCAGCGTCTTCACCACCAGGGCACCGTCGAACGACTCGTGCGCGACCTCGGAAACGTCTGCCCTGAGCTCCTGGGCCCGGGTGGCGAGCGGCTGCAGGGTGCGCTGGAAGATCACGTTCGCGACGAAGACCAGCGGGAAGACGAGGCAGCCCACCGCGGCCAGCCACGGGTCGGCCGCGAACATCGCCGCGGTGGCGAAGCCGAGCATGGCGATCACGCCGACGGCCATCGGCAGCGGCGCGATCGGGAACCAGGTGGACTCCACGTCCGCGTTCGCGTTGGACAGCAGTTGGCCGGTCGGGTGCCGGTGGTGCCACTCGAGCGGGAGCGTCAGGTACTGCCGGGTGACGCGCCGCCGGTACGTCGCCTGCAGGCGGAACTGCATCACCCCGGCCCCGACCCGGCGGCCGACCACCCCGATCGCCCGCAGCACCGCGATCCCCAGGAACAGCGAGATCAGCGACGCGACCGCGCCGAAGGTGGTGTCACCTCGCTCCAGCGCCGGGCGGATCACGTGGTCCGTAGCCCAGCCGAGGCCCCAGCCGTCGGCGACCGTCATCGCGCCGTACAGCATGCTGCAGACCACTGAGAAGGCGAAGACGAACGGTTCCTCGTGGATGGCGACGCGCAGGACCGCGAACCCGCGCCGGGTCACGCTCCCCTTGCTGGGGACGGTGGGCAGCGGCACGAATTGTCCTTACCGGAAGTGGTGTCTGGGCAGGTCAGGGGTCATGTCAGGGGTCATGTCAGGGGTATAGCCAGCCACGTGGCTGACAACGCTCGACATTCTGCCATCGCCCACCGACAACTACGATCGAATTGTGACTGACTACAGCCGGGTAGAACGGCATGCCCTGTGTGACCTCTTCGACCAGGTCGGGCCCGATCGGCCGACCCTTTGCGAGGGCTGGACGACGTACGACCTGGCGGTCCATCTGTGGGTCCGGGAGTCGGACCTGCTGGCCGGTCCGGGCATCATGATCCCGGCGTTGTCGGACACCACCGAGCGCCGGATGGCGCAGGCGAAGGCGCGCTACAGCTTCACCGAGGTCGTCGACAAGGTGCGGAACGGGCCGCCCACGTTCTCGATCTACTCTTTCCCCGGTCTCGGCCATCAGCTGAACACCACCGAGTACTTCGTCCATCACGAGGACGTACGCCGGGTCGACGCCGGCGCCCAGCCCCGGCAATTGCCGGCCGAACAGCAGCAAGGCTTGTGGAAGCAGCTCAAGCTCGGCGCGAAGGCGATGACCCGGAGAGCACCCGGCGGGCTGGTGCTGCGCCTGCCGGACGGCACCGAGTCGCTCGCCAAGAAGCCGACCGGCCAGGGAGCGGTCACCGTCACCGGGGAGCCGGGCGAGCTGGTGCTGTTCTGCTTCGGCCGCGGCGCTGTCGCCAAGGTCGAACTGGCAGGCGACGCCGAGGCGGTCGAACGCCTCCGCAGCTCGTCATTCCGCGTCTGAGGACGGTGCGGATTCTGAGGATGCTGAAGAGCGTTCGGCTGTCCTCCTCCGCCGGTACCGCTGGACCTGGCTGCTGATCACGGTGATCAGCAACACCAGCACCACCGCCGCAACGACACCCTGCCAAGGCTCGTCGAAGAGGGCGGAGCCGAGCAGCCCGATCGCCATGTAGACCAACGCCCACAGCGAGGACGCGGTGAGGTCGACGAGCGCGAAGCGCCGCCACGGATACCCGGCCAGCCCGGCAGCGAGCAGGACCGGCACCCGTCCACCCGGAATCAAGCGTGAGGTCAGCAGCACGGTTGTTTCGTGCTCGTCCAGCCGCACTCGGAGAGCATCCAGGGACGCGTTCTCGCGGAGCCAGCCGACCCGCTTGGCGAGTCCCTCACCGCCCGCGCGGCACGCGGCGTACACGATCAGGTCGCCGAGATACGCCCCGCCCGCACCCGCGATCAGGACGCCGACCAGGCCGATCGGGTGGCTGTGCGACGCGAGGACGGCGCCGGCCGAGACCGCGGCTCCGGTCGGCAGCACCGGCAGCACCGCGCCTACCAGGACAGCCCCGGCGAGCGCGACCAGGTACCACAGGTCGAACTGGGTGTCCCCAGTCATTGATGAACCACCTCGGTCGACTCCCCCGGCACCAGCAATTCCACCCGCACGTCAGGGTCCAGTGC
>JAWWOY010000450.1:0-12585 GCA_033851195.1 Kribbellaceae bacterium
GACCTCGCCCTCCTGCGGCTTCTCCTTGGCGGTGTCCGGGATCACCAGGCCGGACTTCGTGGTCTGCTCGGCTTCGAGCGGCGCAACGAGGATACGGTCCTCGAGCGGCTTGATCGTGACCGACACTTGCTGACCTCCACGGTCGAGTTCTTGGGTGTGTTCGGGGTACTGCAGGCGACCGGGAGCCTCTGCCGTCGCGGGGATCAGAGGCTGGGCCGCTGGCACCCTCGCGTGCAGAGTGCCAACACCGAATCTAGGCCGCGATTAGCACTCGGTCAACTTGAGTGCCAGATCTCGCGGGCTAGACGCACCGGTTGCAGTCGCGAACGGAGTGCGGGCGTGGGACCGTCGCAACCGGGACAGCCCCGACCCGCCCCGGGGTACCCGCATTGCGGAGACCACCATGCACCTCCGCAAAGTGCCCGTCCGCACCGTCATCGCCGTCGCTGCCCTCGTCGCCATTTCGCTCGCCGTTGCTGCAGCTCTTACGGACGGCCATGCCACTTCCGCCGGGTCCGCCCCGTCCGTCGCCGCGCCGCCCGGCGTACCGGCTGTTTCCGAGGCTACGGCCACTTCTGAGGCGGCGGCTGCTTCTGAAGCAGAGGTCGCTTCTGGACCTGTGGCCGCAAGTGCATTCACGTCGGCGGCCGCTCTGCAGCAGTGCCAGTCGGCGTACCTGCGGCCTGTCGGCGGCGGCTGGGGTGTACCAGTTCCGTCAGCCTTGACAGGCACAAGTACCAACTGCAACCTCCGGTACGGCGACGACCCGCATCGGGGCTCGCAATCGACCGGGGACCCGGATACGGCCATCCGGACCCTGCAGCGCAATCTCAACTACTGCTACGGCAGCCACTTGACCGTGGACGGCATCTACGGCAGCAACACCCGCGCTGGGGTCAAGCAGGTGCAGATGCGGCATCACATCACCGCCGACGGCGTCTACGGCCCGCAGACCAGATCAGCGATGAACTGGCGGATGTTCTATTCCGGTCGGAACCTGTGGAGCCAGGGCTGCTACAGCCCGCTATGAGGCCCGGGCAGACTTGGGCTGGTGACACCCGACTCGATCACCTCCCTACTCTCCCCGCCCGGTGCCGCCGTACTGGCTGAGGCCTGTGCTGCCTTTGCACCCGGTGGCGAGCTAGCACTGGTCGAGAAGCTCCGCCGGCGGTACGACGCTGCTGTGGTGACCGCCGCAGTCACCCAGGCCTCGCTGCGACACCGGGCCGTCGCAAAATTCGGAGCTGCCGCTGCTGCCCGGATGTACTTCACGCCTGATGGGCTTGAGCAGGCCACGCGGTTCGCTGTTGGCGAGCACCGCGCGCTGCGAATCAGCCAGACTCTGCCGGCTGCGTCCGTCATCGACCTCGGCTGTGGCATCGGCGGCGACCTGATCGCTGCCGCCCGAGCGGGTCTGCATGTCACCGGTGTCGAACGGGACCCGGCCACAGCTGCTGCGGCTCGCGCCAACCTCATTGCCCTGGACTTACCCGGCACTGTTCTGACAGGACAGGCCGAGGCGCAGGAGCTCACGCCGTACGACGTGGTGTTCGCCGACCCCGCGCGGCGGGCGGACGGCAAGCGACTGTTCGACCACAACGCCTATTCGCCGCCGTGGTCCTTCGTGACCGGGCTGCTGGCGGGTACTGCCTGCGTGAAGGTTGCCCCGGGCATCCCGCATGAGGCCGTGCCTGCTGATGTCGAGGCTGAGTGGGTCAGCGACTCCGGCGAGGTCAAGGAGGCTGCACTGTGGTCTGGCAAGCTGTTTGCCGGCACCACGCGCCGGGCGACTTTGCTACCTGGTGGGGCGACGGTGACTGATGCCTCGTCACCCGAGGCCTTAGCCGGTCCGGTCGGGCAATACATCTATGAGCCCGACGGCGCAGTGGTCCGGGCTGGGCTGGTCACGGCCGTGGCTGGTGCGGTCGACGGGTGGTTGTTAGACCCCCGGATTGCTTATGTGACGGCGTCTGGGCTGGTTCCTACTGCACTAGCTTCTACCTACGAGGTGCTGGAAGCCCTGCCGTACAAGGAGAAGGCCTTGCGTTCTTGGGTCCGGGCGGAGGGCATCGGCACGTTGGAGATCAAGAAGCGCGGTATCGATGTCGATCCGGCGCAACTGCGGAAGCGGCTCGCGCCCAAGGGCTCTGCGACGGCCACACTCATTGTGACCCGCATCGGGCGGGACGCTGTCGCCTACTCCTGCCGCCGGGTCCGACTGTGACCGGCCTAACTGGTCGTTCGCCGCCTGAGCCAGGCGAGGACTGCGCGGCCGAGGCCGAGCTTGTAGTCGCGGATCGGCTCCGTACCCGGCTCTACCGGGCCTAGCGTGCCTGTGACGTAGAAGCCGGCCTGAGCGGCTAGCACTCCATCAATAACCCGTACGTCGACTCCGACCGTGAGCGGATGCGTTGCTACGAACGGTTCCGGGTCGATCCCCTGCCACGCCGCAGTAGACAGCACGGTCAGCACATCCAGGTACGGCGCACCCTGGCGAGCGTGAGGCCAATCGACGAAGTACACCGACTCTTCGGTGAGCAAGATGTTGTGCGGATAGAGGTCACAGTGGACCAGGTGCTCACCCTTCGCCATCTCCAGGCCGTGCGTCTCCAGGTCGGTCAGGAGATCGAGGTTCTCGTACACCCAAGGGTCGAAGGCCTTCAATCGATCTATGAGCCGCCGGTCGCTCGAGACGGTTTGCCAGCCGCCGAGTCCGGGGTGGTCGGTAGGGAGATGTGCTGGCGCCTTGTGAGGCTTGATCGCCTCCAGGGTTCTGCTGAGATCGTCTGGTCGCCTTGGTTGGTCGGGTTCTTGTCCGGCGACCTCCTCGAAGACAAGCGCCAGCCAGGGTGCTCCATGAAGAGCAGACAGCATGTTGGGCGTCAGCGAACCGCTGACCTGACACGCGGACCTGCCGATCCGCATGGGGATCGGCTACGACTGGGCGGGGACCTGCTTGCGACGGCGTCTGATCTGGCTACGACGTCGTGGGGGCTACTTGCGACGCCGGCTTCTGAAGGCTCATCTGCAGCGCGGACCAGGACTTCCCGTCCACCTGTTCGATGTCTGCCAGCACGTTGTCGCGCTGGAAGCCCAGCCGCTCGTAGAGCCGAACTGCGCTCGTGTTGTGAGCAAAGACGCCTAGCTCGATGCGTTCCAGCCTCAGCTCGCCGAAGGCCAACTCGAGCACCCTCTGCAGCATCACGGCGGCATGCCCGCGACCACGGACAGCTGGCGCGATCAACACCCGGCCCAGCCGACCGCTCGACACTGAACCGGGATCGCTGAGGCTGGCCTCGGTTTGAGCGCCCGCATTGGGGGATCGAACGTTGCCGATCCGCAGCGAGACGTGACCAATCGCCTCGCCGGTAGCGCTGTCCACCGCAGTCCAACTCAGCCGCCGACCCCCTGCAGAGTCGGCCACATAAGCAGCCAGCTGCTTATCGTCCAGCGGCCAGGTGAAGCTTGGTCCGCCCCAGGTCAGCAGCTCCACCGGCCTGGTGATCCAACCCTTGAGCAGCGACCCATCGGACAGCTTGAACTCGCGCAGTTCCAGCAAAGCTGCTCCCAGACAATTTCGTTCGGCAATTCCAGGCAGTCGGCCACCAAACTGCCGATCCCGAAACCCTCTCACATCGGGCAGGATCACCTCAGGCGCGGACGATCGCAGACCACCCGATGGGCGTAGTACTCGCGAGACACCTGTACGACGACGCAGCCCCAACTGATTGCGCGAAACGCATCCGGCCCGGCAGTTCACCAGGTGGCGTGCTGGCGTCCGGTCGGCGTCAAGGAAGACCAGCCCGTGGAGGTCCCACGACAGAGTATTTGCTGGACCCACCGGATGCCCTGGTACTTGCCGACTTCTATTCACGCCTGCTCGACTGGCCGATCACCAAGACCGAGCCCGGACAGCCGGACAGCACGACATACCTGAGCCTCCAGACCGAACCCGACCTATGTCCGGCCGGTCTGGCCCGCCACAGACGGGAACCAGATGATGATGCACCTCGACGAGGTCGACCTGCCGGCGGCGGTGGCCGGACGCGATCGACCTCAACCGGATAGAGACCCTGTAGGTCGCTGCCCGTTCAGAGGTGGTCAAGGACTCGCAACTGCAGGCGTGCGGTGACGACGTCCCGTACGCCGTCGGCGAGGCTTCCGGGGCGGTTCCAGAACGGCAGCAGGTCGGTGCGGTCCGGCTCGGTGCTCAGTGCGGGGCAGCGGGCCGAGTCGTTAGATCCCCCAAGGGCGTGCAGTGTGAAACGCCGGACCAACTCGTTCCAGTCGGCGTAGCGGCGGAGCATTGCGTGTTTCTCGCCCTCGACACTGACCAATCCGACCGGCAGGCCCGTCGCCCGCAATCGCCGGGCATAAGCAGCCGTGAGTCGCGGATCGGTGATCCGGTCGGCGGTCCCATGGGCCAGCACAACGGTCACCGCCGAAGCAATTCCACTGTCGTCTGCAGCCGCATGGCCGGAACCGTGCAGGGTGATGGGCTCGTCGGCCAGCAACCAGGGAGCCAGGCCAAGGACACCTACCACCTTCGAGTGGTTGCCTGCGGCTACTACCGCGCGGCCACCCATCGAATGTCCGATCAGGACAACCCGCCGTATCCGCTCCGGCAACCCGTCCAGCACAGCACGTAGATCCGCCGCAGGGTGCTCAGCCGCGCCGTTCCAGCCGCGGTATCGGTAGCGCATCAAGCCGACGGCTGCGTCCGGTGCTGCATCGCGGGCCGCCGTCGCGAAAGGCCACATCCGCAGGATCGGTGCCCGCCAGCCATGCGGTTCGCCGAGCGAGTCGACCTCGCCACCATGCGCAAGCAGCACAAGGTCCGCGGCCGAAGGCGGCGCGGCGAGGAGATCGATCCCAGGTCGGCTCACGAATACGTCAGACCTGTCCGTAGATCGAAGCCGCATCACGCTGGACTGCGAGGAATCGGCTCGGGTCAGCCAGATCCTCGAATCCGTATGACCGGTAAAGCTCGTGAGCGTCAGCGGTAGCCAGCAGCGTCCGCCGTAGCCCCTGCAGTTCGGGGTGCTCCAGCAGAGTCGAGACCACGAATCGCCCGAGACCGTGCCCGCGGTGCGACGGGAGCACGAAAACATCCGCGATCCAAGCGAATGTCGCCCTGTCCGTTACAGCCCGCGCGAACCCGACCTGAGCACCGTCCTCCGGCGCATAGACCCCGACGCTCACGCTGTTCTGCACAGCCCGCGTCAGCACGTCCCGAGGAATCCCGGGCGACCAATACGCCGTACTGAGGAAGCCGTGTAGGACGTCGAGGTCGATCCGGTCCAGGTCGTCGTCCGCGACAAAGCCGTCAACGTGCTTCCACTGCATCGCAAAACCGTCCCTTAGTTGAGCACTGTGGTGATGGGCATCGACGAGTCAGCCGGCAGGCCGAGCGGCGACGGCGATTTCCCGGCTCGCACAAGTTCCGAGCCGAGCGCAGCGACCATCGCGCCGTTGTCAGTGCACAGCCCCGGCCGCGGAACCCGGACCGCGATGCCGGCCTCGGCGCAACGCTCCACGGCCATCGCCCGCAGCCGCGAGTTCGCCGCCACCCCGCCACCGATCAGCAGGTGTTCATAGCCACGGTCCTTGCAAGCGTCGATCGCCTTCCGCGTCAGTACGTCGCAAACCGCCTCCTGGAAGGCGGCCGCCACGTGGTTCACCGGCACGTCCTCACCATCGCGGCGACGAGCCTCGACCCAGCGAGCGACGGCCGTCTTCAAACCGGAGAAGGAGAAGTCGAACCGATGCCGCTCCAGGTCACGCCGGCTGGTCAGCCCGCGCGGGAACCGCACGTACAACCGGTCGCCGCCGTCCTGTGCCGCCTTGTCGACATATGGACCTCCGGGGAAGGGCAGCCCCAGAACCCGGGCCACTTTGTCGAAGGCCTCGCCCGCGGCGTCGTCAATGGTGGCGCCCATCGGCTCGACACCGAGGGTGATGTCCTCGACCGCGAGCAGCGAAGAATGCCCGCCGGACACCAGCATCGCCACGCACCCCTTGGGGAGGTCGCCATGCTCGAGGGTGTCCACAGCGACGTGCGCCGCCAGGTGGTTCACGCCGTACAGGGGCTTCTCCAGCGACAGAGCAAGCCCCTTCGCCGCGGCGACGCCGACCAGCAGGGCGCCGGCCAGGCCTGGTCCGCTGGTCACAGCGACCGCGTCGACATCGGACGGCTTGATGCCGGCCGTTTCGCAAGCCCGACGAATCGTCGGCACCATCGCCTCGAGGTGCGCACGGCTGGCGACCTCCGGTACGACGCCGCCGAACCGCGCGTGCTGCTCGACACTGGAGGCAATCGCATCGGCCAATAGGGTCTGGCCCCGCACGATGCCGACTCCGGTCTCGTCGCACGACGTCTCGATCCCCAGGATCAGCGGCTCCGTCTGGCTACTCATGGTCCTCACCTTGCCACTGCATGATCAATGCATCCTCGCCGCCAGGGTAATAGCCATGCCGTCGGCTGATCTCCACGAATCCGGCGCCTGCGTACAGGGCCCAGGCATTCTTGTTGCTGTCAGCAACTTCCAGCAGCATCGTCCGGCCAGCGGCCGAAGCCAACGCCGCGGTCAGCAATCGGCCACCGATGCCGGTACGACGCTCAGCCGGCGTGACCGCGATCCGCAACAGGTCCACCGGGTCCTCGGCCGCCGTCGGTACCAGCAGCGCTGCATACCCGACCACAGCGCCTTCGTCGGCGACGAGTACGACGCGATCCTGCCCGATCCGGCCGAATTCATCCGCCCAGGAGGCAGGACCCCAAGCCTCGGAGCCGAAGCAGACCTGGTCGAGCTCAAGCACAGCCGGTAGGTCAGCCAGTCCAGCAAGCCGGATCCTCACTTCGGCAGCACGCTCTTGGGTCCGCCGGCCAGGGTCACGTCCGGCCGCCGCAGGTAGAGGGGATCCGGCGCAACGACGGGCAGCGTCCCCGTCGCAACACCGAACGCAAGCACCTCGGCCGACGGGTACTCAGGCACATCTACTTCGGCCAGGCCGAGCGCCTCCGCATAAAGCGCGGCGCCTCGACCGATCACCGGCAGCCCGGCCAGAACGCGCGCAACGTCGGCGGGCTTGCCCACCGCCGGTCCCTCCAGCCGGCGCCGGCTACCGTCGGGCGCCGGACCGTCATAGAGAGCCCAGTAGATCTCTTTGCGGCGAGCGTCAGTCGCCACCGCGACAGGCAGTGTCAGCGAGGACTGCCGTGCCAGGATGTCCAGGCTGCAAACGCCGGCCACCTCGATCCCGAGCACGTCGGCCATCGTGCGAGCCGTCACCAGCCCGACCCGCAGACCGGTGAAAGGCCCGGGACCCACGCCGACGGCGATCCGGGTCAGATCGCCGGGCCGGCAACCCGCCGCAGCCAACGCAGCGGCAATCGCGGGAGCCAGGAGCTCACCGTGGCGCAAGGCATCGACCGTTGAGGAGGATGCGACCACCGCACCGGTGATGGGATCAGCCAGAGCCACCGTCACTGCGGCACTGGAGGTGTCGAAGGCAAGCAGCATGTCAGCCTCGCTTCAGAACGGAGAGCTGCAGCCCGGTCTCGGCCCACCGCTGGCCGACCGGGGTGATCCGCAGGGCGCGAGTCTCGTCCGAGTCGTCGTCGCCGCGCGTCACCACGATGTCCAGCCGGTCCTCGGCCAGGCTCTCGGCCAGTCCGTGTCCCCACTCGACCACGGTGACGGCGTCCTCCAGGCTCGCGTCGAGGTCGAGGTCGTCCAGCTCGGCGATCCCACCGATCCGGTAGGCATCCACGTGCACGAGCGCCGGTCCACCAACCAGCGAAGGGTGCACCCGGGAGATCACGAACGTCGGCGAGGTGACCTCGCCCCGCACCTTCAGCCCCGTCCCGAGGCCCTGGGTGAACGTCGTCTTCCCCGCGCCCAGATCGCCGGACAGAACCAGTACGTCGCCCGCGCGCAGTTGCCCGGCGAGCTCTTCACCGATGGCGCGCATGTCATCGGCGGTCGGCACGGACAGCGCGACCGGCATCGCCTTCGCGTAGATCAGGTCGTGTCCGCGACGCTCGACCACCGAATAGCCGCGGCGCCGCCAGAACTCCACCGTCTCCGGCAGCTCGATCCGCGCGACCAGGCGGACCAGGCGCAGGCCGCGCTGCATGGCGGTGTGCTCGGCGCACCCGACCATGGCGGAGGCGACGCCCCGCCCTTGGAAGGGCGGGTTCACCGAGACGCGGCGCAATCCCAGCACGTCCCCGTCGACGTCGTACAGCATGGCGCCCACGGCGACGCCGTCGAGGACGCCGCCGATCCGGGCGAGCAAGCCACCGTGCGCGGCGATCGCCGCACCGACGGTCGAGGCGTTCTCGGACAGCGCGGTTGACGGCGGATCCAGGACCCGTCGCGCGGAGAACGCGTGGTGGATCACCGCGACGATCTCGTCGGTGACCGCCGCGGTCGCATCCACCACGTGCAGATCGGTCATGAGTGTCCCAGGGATTGTTCGGCCCGCTCGATCATGCCGAGCAGGGCGGCGGTGAATTCACGATGGTGCTCGATCAGCCCGAGGTGGCCGCAGTTCTTCACCTCGACCAGCTCGGCCCCCGGCACGTGCCGGACGATCTCCTCCGAGTGCGAGAACGGGGTCAGGTGGTCGTCGTCGCCACCGATCACCACGCACTCCACCTTCTGCAGCGGCTCCAGGTCGTCGTACCTGTCGTGCAGGGAGAAGATCGGGTAGAAGTCGGCGATCACCGAGATCGGCGTCGCGGCGATCATCTCGTTGACGAACTCGGTGAAGGCCGGCGGCACCTCGGAGCCGAACGAGTACTTCCGGGTCAGCATGTAGCTGATGTCGGTGCCGGCCTTGCGGCTGCGCTCGACCACGTCCGGCATCCGCGCCAGGGCCGCCACGGTTGGCGTGGCGATCCGGCGGACCAGCCGCCCGGGCCAGCCGGGCAGCGCGATCGGGGTCTCGTCCAGACCGCCTGCGCTGGTGGACAGCAGCCCGACGCCGATCACCCGGTCACCGAACAGATCGGGATGCTGCCCGGCCAGCGCCATGATCGACATGCCGCCCATCGAGTGCCCGATCAGGATCACCGGCCCGGTCGGCGCGAACTCCTGCAGGATGCCGTACAGGTCGCGGCCGAGCTGGTCGATCGTGACACCCTCCTTGGGCGACCGCCCGGACCGCCCGTGCGAGCGCTGGTCGTAGAACACCATCGTGCCGATGCCGGCCAGGTCACGGCGTTCGAAGTGCCAGCAGTCCATGTTCAGGCCGTAGCCGTGCGCAAAGATCAGGGTCAGGTCGTCGGGCGCCTGCTCGATCACCTTGCGGCGCAGCCGGCGCTTCACCGGCTGGGGTGCGGGCCGGCGGGACCGCTTCAGCTCATCCACCTCGACGTAGACCTCGACCCCGTCGTCGGCGGTGAACACGTGCGGCGTACCGCGCAATGACCCGAAGGGCTCAGCCTCCAGCTGGGCCCGCTCGCCGGAGCGACGACCGATAACCTGCCGTTCCACCGCAACCCCGGCGGCCGCGCCGGCGGCGAGCACCCCGACCGCCGCGCCGATCAGGCCGGCGGTGCGTCCTGCTTTCGACATCAGCCGGTCACCTCCTGCGCCTGCGACTGGCAATCGACGTACCTGCGCGGCACCCGGGCACCGAGCCGCGTGACGATCTCGTAGTTGATGGTCTGGGCCGCGTCCGCCCAGTCGTCCGCGGTCGGCTCGCCGGCATCGCCCGGACCGAACAGGACCACCTCGTCCCCCGCCTCGGCGGCATCGTCCCCGAGGTCGATCACGAACTGGTCCATGCAGATCCGGCCGACGATGGTACGACGCGCGCCCGCCGCCTGGACCGGCCCGGTACCCGAGGCGTGCCGGGGTATCCCGTCGCCGTACCCGAGCGGGATCAACCCGAGCGTGGTCGGCGCCGGCGTCGTCCAGGTGTGCCCGTACGACACCCCGACCCCGGCGGGCACCCGCTTCACCGAAGCGAGCCGCGCGCGCAGCGTCATCGCGGGCCGCAGGCCGAGCTCTTCCGACGACGACGCCCGCCCGAACGGGGACAGCCCGTACGTCGCGATGCCGGCCCGGACCAGGTCGAAGTGGGTAGCAGGCAGCGCAAGTGTCCCGCCGGAGTTGGCCAGGTGGCGCAGCTGCGGCTCGACGCCGAGCGACCGGGCGACATCCACCGCCCGCAGGAAGGCGTCGATCTGTTGCTCGTTGACCGGGCTCTTGGGGTCGTCCGAACAGGCCAGGTGCGACCAGATCCCGATGATCTCGAGCCGGCCCGCCGCCTGCTCATGGGCCGCGGCCCGAACCACGTCCGGCCACTCCTCCGCGGTGGCGCCTGCCCGGCTCATCCCGGTGTCGATCTTGAGGTGGACCCGGGCGGGCCTGTCGGTGACGGCCGCGGCCAGTTCGTCGATGCCCCACGGCGCGGAAGCAGAGAGGTCGACGCCAGCGGCAATGGCCTGCGCGACCGGCTCACCCGGCGTGGCCAGCCAGCAGAAGATCGGCCCGGTGTCGCCGGCGGCCCGCAGCGCCAGCGCCTCTTCGATGACGGCGGCACCGATCCAGTCGGCACCGGCGGCCCGGGCCGCGCCGGCGACCTGGATCATGCCGTGCCCGTAGCCGTCGGCCTTGACCACGGTCATCAGCTGAGCGGACCCCGCCCGCCTCCGCAGCGTGCCGACGTTGTGCCGGATCGCGCCGAGGTCGACGACGGCCTCGGCGCGGGCGACTGGGTCCATCGAGACTGGGTCCATAGCGAGGAGAGACATAGCCCTTCCAGTCTCTCAGGCGGCCGCGATCAGGGCGGGCAGGACGGCCATGTCATGGAAGATCGCGTCTGCGGTGGCCAGCTTCTCCACCGGGGTCATGGCGGCGAAACCGAACACTCTCATACCGGCCGCGTTCGCCGCTGCGACACCCAGCGGGCTGTCCTCGACGACCACGCACTCGACCGGCTTGACACCCATCGTGGCCGCCGCGTGCAGGAACAGATCCGGTGCGGGCTTGCCGTGGTGCACGTCCTCGGAGCTGAAGATCCGCCCCTCGAACCGGTCCCAGAACCCGACCGCCGTCAAAGCCGCCCGGATCCGCCGATGCGTACCTGACGAAGCCAGACAGTACGTCGTACCTCCTGCGTCGAGGTGGTCCAGCACGGCCGCGACACCTGGCACCGGCTGCAACTGTGCGAACCCGTCGAAGAGGCGCTGGTGGTACCGGTCCTCCAGATCGGCCGGCAACGGCGAACCGAGCTTGTCCTCGGCGAGCCGGCGCATCAGCACCATGCTGCCGCCCATGAAGTCGCGGACCGCCTCGTCCAGCGTGTACGGCAGGCCGGCCTCGGTGAGCAGTTCGGCGAGGATCCCGTTGGCCAGCCGTTCGGAATCCACCAGTACGCCGTCGTTGTCGAAGATCACCAATCCGGGTCCAGTCACCCGGGAACCCTAACCGGCCGACGTTGCGGGACAACGCGGCTGTTCCAGGCGACGTCGTACTGTTGTGAGGATGCGAACACTGGCCGTGATGGCCGCAGCCTTGGCCCTGCCGCTGACTGCCTGCGGTAACGAGGCCGGGCCGGACGGTGCCGGAGGATCCCTGAAGGGCCGATCGTTCGTGTCCACCTCGGTGACCGAGGACGGCAAAGCGAAGCAGTTGGCTGCGAGCACGCGGGTCCAGTTCCAGTTCACCGCCGACGGACGGCTGATCGCGGACGCCGGCTGCAACATGATGCAGTCCCCGGTGTCCACCGAGGGCGGCAAGCTCGCGGTCAAGGATCTGGCCACCACCGAGATGGGCTGCGACGCACCGCGGCACGCACAGGACACCTGGCTGGCCGGAATCCTGCAGCAGGAACCGACCTGGAAGCTCGATACGAACCAGCTGAACGTGACTGCCGGCAAGACCTCGCTGGTCCTGCAGGACAAAGCCCTCACCCAGCCGGAACTGTCGCTTGACGGCACCAGGTGGACGGTCGAGTCGCTGATCAACGGCGAAACCGCATCACATCCGACGGGCGCCGAGAAGGCCCACCTGACCATCAGCGGGGAACGCGTCACCGGCTCGACCGGCTGCAACGACCTGCAGGGCATCGTTTCGCGCACCGGTGACCAACTCACCTTCGGCGAGATCGCCACTACTCGTCGCGTCTGTGCAGGCGACGCAGGCGCGCTCGAGAACGCCATCCTGACGGTCCTCCAAGGGCAGCTCACTTTCGCTATCAAGGTGAATCGGCTGTCACTGCGAGGCACGGGTGGTACCGGGATGGACCTGATCAGCGGCAAGTGAGCGATTCCATCAGCATCGAAGGCCGTGATTCGTCGACGGTGGGCCCCTAGGGTCGGGGCACATCCCAGAACGGTGAGGTGCCTCCGATGTCGCTGGTCCGACTTCTCGCTGGTTTCCTGCTGACCACACTCCTGGCCGCCGCGCCGCTGGCCGCACCGCAGCCGGCGATCGCGCGCGACTTCGCCGACCCGGACCTGCTGCAGGTCGGCTCGACCTACTACGCCTACTCCAGCAACGCCGGGTACGACGGGCGCATGCTGAACATTCCCGTCGCCCACGCGGCCGACCCGACCGGCCCGTGGAC
>JAWWOY010000479.1:0-5460 GCA_033851195.1 Kribbellaceae bacterium
GCTGTACGGCCGGTCTTGTCGTCTGGGGCCTTTCGGCGACACGCGGCCCATGAGGTGTGGGTCGCGGTTTTTACAGCCCATCAAGGAGATAGACACAAATGGCTGTCGGTACTGTCAAGTGGTTCAACGCTGACAAGGGCTTCGGCTTCATCACCCCGGATGACGGCGGTGCGGACGTATTCGCGCACTACTCGGCCATCCAGACCTCGGGTTTCCGTTCGCTGGACGAGAACCAGCGGGTTGAGTTCGAGATCACCCAGGGCCAGAAGGGCCTGCAGGCGGAGAACATTCGCCCGATCTGACCTGACCGGTCAAAACTGACGAAGGGGCCGTACACCACCTGGTGTGCGGTCCCTTCGCCGTATCTGACTGCACTACTTCCTGCTGGGGTACTTGGGACTTGCACCACGGCAGGAAGGAGACCGATGACCGCCCCCGACCGGCCCCGCGGTCGCTACGTCCGTGCAGAGGAGGACGAGGGCGAGCGGCTGGACCGGCACTGGAATGAGTTGCTCCAGGAACTGCGGCTGGCTCAGACCGGCACGCAGATCCTGTTCGCGTTCCTGCTCAGCATCGCCTTCACCAGTCGTTTCCAGGATGCCGACCGGTTCACCCACGTGATCTTCTGCGGCACCCTCGTCACGTCTGCCCTGGCCATGGGGCTGTTCCTGGCTCCGGTGTCGTTCCACCGGATCGTCTTCCAGAGGCACTTGCGCGACCGGATGATCCCGATTGCCGGCCAGATGGCAAGCGCCGGGCTGGTCCTCCTGCTCGCGGCCATCAGCGGCGGTGTGCTCCTGGCCCTGGACGTGGTGATGCCTCGTCCGATCGCCCTCACCATGGTCGGCCTGGTCCTCGTCTCGTTCATCACCTTCTGGTACGTCCTGCCGACCTGGATCCGGTGGACCGACTCAGGACGCTAAAGCTCCTTACGCAGGCGCGGGATGAGGTCCAGCGCCACCTGCTCCAGCACGTCCTCACTGCCGCCGTACACGCCGTCCGCCCGCGGCCAATGCATGATGACGTCGGTGAAGCCCAGCTCCGCCGCACGCCTGACCACATCCTCGAACGCCGCCACGCTGCTCAATGAGTACCGCGCCGAGTCGAGCGCCAGATACCGGTCGAACTCGGCGCTGTCCCGCCCCTCGGACTCCAGTACGCCGTCAAGCCGCCGGCTGAGGTCCACGACCGACTCGAACCAGGTCCCGAAATCGTGGGACTTCCGCCCGGTGGTCACCCAGCCGGCGCCGTACCGGGTGGCGAGTCGGAGCGAGCGCGGCCCGTTCGCCGCCATCACGAACGGCACCCGCGGCCGCTGGACACAGCCCGGCAGGGTGCGCGCATTGCGGGTGGTGAAGTACTCGCCCTGATAGTCCACACCGTCGGTGGTCAGCAGCCTGTCCAGCAACTCGACGAACTCGGCCAACCGGTCGACGGTCTGCCGGGCCGTCAGCGGGTCGCCGCCGAGGATGTTCGAATCAAGTGCAGCACCCGAGCCGATGCCACAGAGGAACCGGCCGCCAGAGATGTCGTCCAGCGACAGCACCTCGCGGGTCAGCGTCAACGGGTGACGGAAGTTCGGCGACGTGACGAACGTGCCCAGCTTGATCGTCGAGGTGACCAGAGCCGCGGCGGTCAGCGTCGGCGTCGTCCCGTACCAAGGTGAGTCAGGCAGGCCGCCCCAGGTCAGATGGTCGTACGTCCAGGCGTGGTCGAAGCCCAGCTCCTCCGTACGGCGCCACCGCGGCGCGGCATCGGACCAGCGGTACTCGGGCAGAATCGTGATTCCAAATCGCATGCCCGAACCTTAATGGGGAGTGTCGAGCGCCTTGCGATAGACCGTGGAGCTGTGCCGGGTCGTCATGCCTACCCGTTCGTAAAGCGACAGCGCGCCGGTGTCCGAGTGCGTCCACAGCGTGCAGGTTCGCCGGCCCTGCTGATAGAAATCGCGGAACGCCTGCCGCAGCAGCACCCGGGCGATGCCCCGATTGCGGTGATCCCGCCGTACCGCGACCCGCTCGACATATCCCTCGTCGGCGTCCGGGACGTCCAGCGACAGCACTGCGCCGACCAACTGGTCGCGTTCGAATGCCACCGACGACAAGGCGGGCGCGAAGGTGGCGCGCTCGACAGTGAGCCGCGCCCACTCTTGGTAGGACTTCCGGCGCTCCTGCCACTCGTCGAACGCGTCCTCGGTGAGCTGATAGACCGCAGCTTCGTCGCCGGGCTGGAACGACCGCACCATGATGCCGGCCGGTGGGTCGGGTACCTCCGGCTCGGTGGGCATCACAATCTCCAGCAGCCAGGCGGTGACCATCGGCTCGTACCCGTGGGACCGCAGCAGCGCAGTGGCCGCCCGATCGTTGTCCGGGACTGTCTGGACGATCCGTTGACTGCCCGTCTGGCGGGCCCGTGCCTCGACCCAGGCCAGCAGGGAACTGCCCACCTGCCGGCCTCGGTGACCGGGATGGACGTCGATCTCGGACCGCCGGTTCACCCAGGCCCATGCGATCAGTTCACCGGCCGCATCATGCACCAGCAGCGTGTCCGACGCCGGGTCCAGGCCGGGCCGGGCGAGGACGGCGGCGATGGCGTCTCGATCGGTCTCCGCGCGGGATTGCAGCTCGCAGTCGGCCACCAGACCTTGGATCGCGGAGACGTCGGCGGCGGTTGCCGGTCGACTCTGGTAGCCCGCCGGCAACCGGGGTGAAAGTTCAAGCACGAACGAACCCTTTCTGCGAAACCGATGACAACGGCAGTCTGACGAGGGCCTGATCCGGCCGCTATTCTTGCGCCGAAAGGCGCAATCATGACTCTTCTCAGACTCAGTCCGGCAGCCCTGTCACGTTGCCGCTTCGCTATCTCCCCACTCGCTGAAACGCTCGGCTCACTCATCGCTCTGCATCGCCGTGCCAGCGACCCTTGGCTGGGGCGCTGGCACGCGCAGCACCAGCCCGCATACCGTGCCTGGCTCGAGAACGACGAGGTCGCGGCCGGACTGATGTCGCTGGTCGCCGCGACGAAGTGGTTGCCCGACACCGTCACGCCACCGCCTGCTGCGGGCCTGAACACCCGGCTTGCCGACGAACTCGCCGAGGTCGCCTCACATCCCGACGACTCGGTCCGCGCGACAGTGTCCGACGCCGTCGCAGCCAGTTGGCAGCCGCAGGACATCGGCTGGTTGCGGACGAGCGCTCTCGCGCCCCGCATCGCCGCGGTTCTAGAGGAAGGCTGGGGTCGATTCGTTGCGCCGGATTGGGCTCGACGGCGTACCGTCCTCGAACGGGACATCATGCATCGTGCTGGTGTGCTCGCCGCGGATGGCTGGCAGCAGGCCGTCGCGGGCATGACGCGCCGCTCTGCGTGGGTTGATCAGGACGCGATCCGGTTCAGCGACCAGGCCTGGCCGGACCGGTTGATCACCGATGAAGGCCTCATCTTCGTTCCACACACCGCCGGCGGCGGATCGTGGACCTGCGAGCGACCTGCCCAGTACGCCCTTGTCTACCCAGCCCACGCGCCCGCGGCGGCGGCCGAAGTCCCTGGCCCGGACGCGCTGTCAATCCTGCTCGGTCCCGGCCGTGCTCGCGTTCTCCGCGAACTCGCCCTGCCAGCGCGGCGAAGCCCTCGCCACCCTCCTCAATCCCCCCTTGCGTCCGAAGGACCTTGCGCTATGACGCAAGGTCTTTCGGACGCAAGACTGAATTCAGGGCGGCTGGGTCTGGGAATATGTTGAGGCTTCAACTACGTTGAAAGGAGCATCCACAGGCCCCTTCGAGAGGTGAGCAGTATGAGCGACACCAGCACCGGATCCTCGACCCTCGAGGTCAGCCGGATGCCCGTCCTATACCTGAGCCACGGCGCACCGCCGCTGGCCGACGACCCGCATTGGCCGTCCGAACTGGCCGCCATTTCAGCCGGCACGACCAAGCCCACGGCGATCCTGATCGTGTCCGCGCACTGGGAGGCAGCCCCGCTGACCCTGGCCGCGACGGAGACCGTGCCGTTGCTGTACGACTTCTGGGGCTTCCCGGAGCGCTACTACCAGGTCGAGTACGCCGCGCCTGGTGCGCCGAAGCTTGCTGACCAAGTCCGCAAGTTGCTGCACTCCCCCGCAACCCCGGTCTACGACGATCCGACCCGCGGGTTGGACCACGGTGCGTACGTCCCGCTGAAGGAGATGTACCCCGGCGCGGACATTCCGGTTTTGCAGGTGTCGATGCCGACGCTGGATCCGAAGGTGTTGTTCGAGGTCGGCCGCAAACTGGCTCCGCTTCGCGACCAGGGCGTACTGATCGTCGGCAGCGGCTTCACCACTCACAACCTGAGTGCGGTCAACCTGGGAGGCGAGGCCGACGCGCCGGCGCCGACCTGGTCGACCGAGTTCGACGACTGGGCCGAGCGCGCCCTGGCAGCACAGGACATCGACTCCCTGATCGACTTCCTGCACAAGGCACCGGCAGCCCACGTGGCACACCCGCGAACGGAACACTTCGCCCCGCTGTTCGTCTCGCTGGGTGCTGCGCAAGACTCGCTCGGCGATGCCAAGAGCGTCGTGGAAGGCTTCTGGTACGGCATGTCCAAGCGCTCCTGGCAGATCGGCTGACCTGCTGATCGCTTGCGGCTGAGTCAGGCTGGTTTGTCGAAGACCGCGAGGTGGGTGGTGCCGATGCTGCTCAGCCACACCTTGCCGTCGTGCTCCCGTACGCCGGTCGGCATCCGGAAGTGCGGGTGCTTGCCGCGGAGATCGTGGACCAGGTTGCCGTCGTCGTTGTACGCCTGGATCTCGATCACGTCGGCCGGCTTCGGCTGGAGGGCGTCGGGCAATGCCCAGACCAGCTTGCGCAGAATCGGCGGCCTCGGCAGCAGGAAATCCAGCATCATGTTCCGCGGCGAACCCACAGCCACCCAGATGAGGCCGTCCGAACCCCGCGCGATGTTGTCAGGCAGGCCCGGTATCAACGCCACCTGCTCAGGCTCAGCGTCTGGCTTGGTGAGGTCGAGCCGGAACAAGCCGTAGTTCCCGGTCTCTGCGAAGAACAGGCTGTTGCGGTCGACGCTCAGCGCGACGCCATTCGGGAACGGACGACCGGAGGCCAGCACCGTGACTTCGCCATCAGGTGTCCGGCGATAGACGCTGCCGGTGCTGGAATGCTCGAGCAGGTCGGCCTTCCATTCCTCAAAACCGAACCGGGTCGACGAATCGGTGAAGTAGATCGTCCCGTCGGGCATCACGTCCGCGTTGTTGCAGAACTTCATCGGCCGCCCGTCGATCTCGCCGAGCATCGTCTGGACGTTGCCGTCCGCATCGACGGTCAGCAAACCGCGGCGCGCGTCGCAGACCAGCAGCTTTCCGTCGGGCAGTCGTTCCAACCCGAGCGGCCGGCCGCCGGTGTCCGCGATCGTGGTGATCGTCCGCCGGTCCGGGCTGATACGCAGAATGCGACCATCCAGCAGCCC
>JAWWOY010000599.1:0-2534 GCA_033851195.1 Kribbellaceae bacterium
CCAACCAGGAAGTGATCCGCGCCCGCGGCATCAAGATCGGCGACACGGTCCTGGTACGCCGCGCCGGCGACGTGATCCCGTTCGTCGCCGGCGTACTCGACGCCTCCAAACGCACGGGCGCGGAGCGGGACATCGTGCCGCCGACGGTGTGCCCGTCGTGCGAGCAGGCACTGACCGAGCAGGGCAACAGCCGCGAACTGTTCTGCACCAACGTGGCCTGCCCCGCCCAGACCGTACGGCGGCTGATCCACTGGGCGTCCCGGGCAGCCGCCGACATCGACGCGATCGGCGGGGTCTGGATCGAACGGCTGGCCGAGGCGGGGATCCTGGAACACCCATCGGACTTCTACCGGCTGACCAAGGAAGGGCTGTTGGAGTTCGACCGCATCGGCGAGGTCTCAGCTGCCCGCATGATCGACTCGATCGACGCGAGCCGCCAGGTCGGCCTCCGCCGGGCACTGATCGGGCTCGCGATCCCGATGGCCTCCGAAGGCACCGCGGCCAGGCTGTGCCGAGCGGGAATCGGCTCACTGGAAGAGGTGGCCGGCGCAGGCGTCGACGGGCTCGTCGCCGTGGAGGACATCGGGCCGAAGGTCGCCGCCTCGCTGATCGAGCATCTCACCCGGTTACGGCCCGAGCTCGAGCGGCTCCGTGCGGCCGGCGTATCGCTGGACGTGCGCGAGGAAGACCTCCCGCCGCTCGTTGCAGCCGGTGCGCCACTGGCGGGCAAGACGGTGGTGGTCACCGGCGCGATCAGCGACCCACGCTCTGGCGAGAAGGTCGCCCGCCCAGCCTTCCAGCGACTCTGCGAGAAGGCGGGCGCGACCATCGCCTCGTCGGTCTCGGCAAGTACCGACCTGCTCATCACCGGCGCCGACGTCGGCGCGGCCAAACGCACCAAGGCCGAGAGGTTCTGCGTCACCGTCGTCGACCAATCCGAGATCTGGCAACAACTCCTAGCCGCCGACCTCCTCGGCCGCTGAACCCCAGCATGCCATCCACCGGCACCTAACCATTGGCCGTAGATCTTCCAGACCGCCCGCCTGCAGGCCGAGGGAGCCCCCGGGACCCTCCCACGCCTCCCGTCACACGTTGAGCTCAACCCGTGTGATTGAGGTGCGGTCTCTCATGCCCGCAACTCACCGACGACATGACCCAGCTGACCAACGACATCATCCAGGGCCGCAAGCCGGTCTCCGCCTGGACCGACGCGGTCAAGAAGTGGAAGAGCGGCGGTGGTGACAAGATCGCCGAGGAATTCGCCCAGGCACTCGAAGCGTCGCGCTGAAAGGAACATCTTGACTTCCACGCACACCGTCAGATTCGCCGCCGTCGGTCTCGATCACGCTCATATCCACGGCCAGATCGCCGGACTGATCGGGGCTGGTGCGGAGTTCGCCGCGATGGCGACCGACGACCCGTCGGCCCCGATCGCGGCGCAGGTCCGCGAGCGTCATCCCGACGTACCCGTGATCGAGAATCCCGATGACCTGATCGCCAGGGACGGCATCGACCTGATCGTGACCGCCGCCGTACCGGACCGCCGGGGACCGATCGCCGTCGCGGCGTTGCGGGCGGGCAAGGACGTCGTGTCCGACAAGCCCGGCTGCGTCAGTTTCAGCCAGCTGGAGGAGATCGAGAAGGCGGTCGCCGAGACCGGCCGGTTCTGGTCCGTGACGTTCTCCGAACGGTTCGAGGTGCGCTGCGTGATCAAGGCCGGCGAGCTGGTCCGCGAGGGCCGGATCGGCACGGTGGTGCAGACCCTCGGGCTCGGTCCGCACCGCATCGGGGACCGCGGCCACCTCGGCGGTGGTGCCGGCCGGCCGGACTGGTTCTACGACAAGAGCCGGTACGGCGGCATTCTCGTCGACATCGCCTCCCACCAGATCGACCAGTTTCTCTGGTTCACCGGTGCGCGCACCGCCGAGGTCGTGGCCAGCACGGTCGGGAACTTCGCCAACTCCGAAAAGCCCGGCCTGCAGGACTTCGGTGACGTGCTGCTCCGCAGCGACAATGCCCAGGGCTATATCCGGGTCGACTGGTACACCCCGGCAGGGTTGCCGACCTGGGGCGATGGCCGGCTGATGATCCTCGGCACCGAGGGCTACATCGAGATGCGCAAGTACGTCGACATCGCCGGCCGGCCAGGCGGCGACCACCTCTTCGTGGTCGATCAGGACGGTACCCAGTACATCGACTGCTCGCAGGTCGAGCTGACGTACTTCTCCGATCTGGTGCACGACGTACGGGAGCGGACCACCACGGCCGCTCCGCAGGAGCACACGTTCGAAACCATGCGGCTGGCCCTGACGGCCCAGCAGCGGGCGGTTGTCCGCGGAGCGGCGGAATGACGATGAGCTCGGGTAGGCCGAACCAGGTCCTGAAGGTCGCGATCGTTGGCTCCCGTCACGCAGCTACTTCGACCCGGACTGGCGCGGCACGTGGGTCGGCGTGGGCGGTGGGCCGACTCTCGGCCACGGCATCCACCAGATCGATCTGTTGCTGCATCTGCTCGGCCCCTGGAGGACGATCAA
>JAWWOY010000604.1:0-3859 GCA_033851195.1 Kribbellaceae bacterium
CAAGCCGAAGGGCCGTCGCCGCAAGCCCGCCGTACGGTCCTCCGACGCCGTGGTCGGCGGACGGTAATAGGGTCTGAGGCATGGCGCGCGTAGTGCATTCGTACGACGACCCGGACCGGTTCGTCGCTGGCACCGTCGGTGAACCGGGTGCCCGGACCTTCTTCTTGCAGGCCCGGGACGGTGGCCGGCTGACCTCGGTGGCCTGTGAGAAGGAACAGGTGATGGCGCTCGCGGAGCGGTTGGACGTGATGCTGGACGAGGTCGCCCGGCGCTTCGACCGGGAGCCGTCGGCACCGGTCGGGGTGGACGACACCGACCCGCTGGAGCAGCCGATCGAGGAGGAGTTCCGGGCCGGCACCATGACGCTCGCCTGGGAGGCCGACGCTGAGCGGGTGGTGATCGAGGTGTTCGCCGTGGTCGCCGAGGCCGCCGCCGGGCCGGAGGAGTCCGACCCGGTTACCGCGGCGCTGGAGTCCGAGGACGGCGAGGTGTTCATCGTCCGGATCAGCGAGGAGCAGGCCCGCGCGTTCGCCCGGCGGGCCGTCGCACTGGTCGCGTCCGGCCGGCCGGCCTGCCCGTTCTGCGGTCGCCCGATCGACCCGGAGGGCCATATCTGCCCACGCGCCAACGGCTATCGCAGGCACGTCCGCGAATGACCTCCTTCGACTTGCTCCGCGCGGGGGAGCTTTCTCTGCACGGACGGCTGACGGCTGCCTCCAACGCCACCTTCCAGGGTTCCGTTTGCGAGGGCGTCGAGTCCGCCACGGTGGTTTACAAGCCGGTGCAAGGCGAGCGGCCGCTGTGGGACTTCCCGGACGGCACGCTGGCGCAGCGCGAATACGCCGCGTACGTCGTGTCGGAGGCGCTCGGCTGGTCCGTCGTACCGCCGACGCTGCTGCGGGACGGGCCGCTCGGCGAGGGCATGGTCCAGCTCTGGGTGGACGAGGTGGAACTCCCCGCCGGCAAGACCGAGCTGGTCGACATCGTGCCGCAGGGCCGGGTGCCGAAGGGCTGGGTCGGCGTACTGGAGGCGCTCGACGGCCGGCACCACCCGGTCACCCTGGTGCACGCCGAGAACGACGCCCTGCGCCGGATGGCCGTCTTCGATGTCATCGTCAACAATGCCGATCGCAAGGGCGGTCACGTGCTCGACGCGGGCGACGGCCGGGTCTTCGGCGTCGACCACGGCGTGACCTTCAACGCCGACGACAAACTGCGCACGGTGCTGTGGGGATGGGCCGGTGCGCCGGTGCCGCCCGAGCTGCTCGTGGACGTCAAGCGACTGTCGGACGACCTCGCGGGCAAGCTCGGCACCGAGTTGAACCAGCTGATCACCAAGGTCGAACTCACCGCGACCCGCGAGCGCTGCCACACGCTGCTGCAGACCGGGGTCTTCCCGATCCCGAGCGACGACTGGCCCGCCATTCCCTGGCCGGCGTTCTGACCCGGCAGGCGACGTACGGCGCAATCGCCGCGACGCTGGCCTCACTGAGCGACGAGGATCTGGACTGTCGCCTCGGCGCTGCCCGGGTCCTCGGGGCCGGGATCGGCGGTCAGACGGCAGTTCTGGAGGTCGATGGGACCGAGGTGTTCGTCAAGCGGATCCCCCTCACCGACCAGGAGGGGCGCCTTCGGTCCACCGCTAACGTGTTCGACCTCCCGGCGGTGTGCCACTACGGGATCGGCAGCCCGGGATTCGGCGCCTGGCGGGAACTGGATGTCCATGCCACGACCACCGAGTGGGTGCTGCGGGGGGACAGCCCGAGCTTCCCGCTGATGTACCACTGGCGGGTGCTGCCCCGGGCTTCGCCGAGTCTGCCGGACGACCTCGCCGACATCGAGCGGGTCGTCGAGTACTGGCAGGGATCACGGCAGGTTCGTCGCCGGATCGAAGCGATCAAGGCCGCCTCGGCAAGCGTCGTCGTCTTCCTCGAGTACTTTCCCCAGAACCTGAACGAGTGGTTCGGCACGCACCTGACCGACAGCGCCTGCGCGATGGTCGAGCGGGAACTCGCGGCCGGTACGTCGTTCATGAATGCGCGCGGACTGCTGCATTTCGACGCACACTTCGAGAACATCCTCACCGACGGTGAGCGGCTCTACTTCGCGGATTTCGGGCTGGCCATGGACCCGCGGTTCGACCTGTCAGCGGCCGAGTGGGCGTTCTACCGGGAGAACCTGACCTACGACCGCCACTACTCGACCACCTATCTCGTCGACTGGTTGGTCGGCGCGTTCCATCGTTTCACCCGCCAGGAACGTGACGACTACCTCCGCGGTTGTGCCGAGGGGGCCCCACCTGCCGGCATGCCGGACGGGGCCGCTGCGATCGTGGCCCGCTACGCGCCGGTCGCTGTGGTGATGAACGAGTTCTTCCGAAGGCTGCAAGACGAGAGCCGGTTGACTCCCTATCCGGTCGACGCGCTCGATCACGCGGATCCGGGGAGTGAGCACGTGACGAGGCCGCTTTGCTGACTGGATTAGGCTCCACCTCATGCAGGCGTGGACGGAACCAGAAATCCCGGTCGTACCCGGGCCGGCGCGGCGTCTTCGCCTCTACGACACCGCCTCGGCCGGGCTGGTGGAGGTATCACCCGCCGCCGACAGCCCGGCGCGGATGTACGTCTGCGGCATCACGCCGTACGACGCGACCCACATGGGCCACGCGGCGACGTACGTGACATTCGACCTGATCGGGCGGCTGTGGCGGGACGCGGGCCACGAGGTCAGCTACACCCAGAACATCACTGACGTTGACGACCCGCTGCTGGAGCGGGCGACCGCGACCGGGGTGGACTGGACCGAGCTGGCCGAGCGGGAGATCCAGCTGTTCCGGGACGATATGACCGCGCTGCGGGTGATCCCGCCGCAGGCCTACGTCGGCGCTGTCGAGTCGATCCCGCTGGTGGTCGAGCGGATCACCGAGTTGCAGCGCGCCGGCGCCGTGTACGAGGTGGACGGGGACCTGTACTTCGCGGTGAAGGCCGACCCGGCGTTCGGGAGCGTTTCGGGGTACGACGCCGGGACCATGCGCGCGCTGTTCGGCGAGCGCGGCGGCGACCCGGATCGGGAGGGCAAGCGCGACCCGCTGGACTGCCTGCTGTGGCAGCACGAGCGGCCGGGGGAGCCGGCTTGGGACTCGCAGTTCGGGCGTGGCCGGCCGGGCTGGCACATCGAGTGCTCGGCGATCGCGCTGGAACACCTCGGCATGACCATCGACGTCCAGGGCGGCGGCTCGGATCTGATCTTCCCGCACCACGAGATGTCCGCCAGCGAGGCCCAGGTGGTGACGGGGAAGTACCCGTTCTCGCGGGCGTACGTGCACCAGGCGATGGTCGGGCTCGACGGCGAGAAGATGTCCAAGTCCAAGGGCAACCTGGTGCTGGTATCGAAAGAGCGCGAGGCCGGCACCGACCCGATGGCGATCCGGTTGGCTCTGCTGGCGCACCACTACCGCACGGACTGGTTCTGGACGGAGACGGATCTGCTCGGTGCTCAGGAACGGCTCGACGTCTGGCGAGGCGCGATCAGCCGCGGCACCGGCCCCGACGGCGCCGCTGCGGTCGACGCGATCCGAGCGGCTCTCACCAACGACCTGGACACCGTGGCAGCCCTCGCCGCAGTCGACCAGTGGTCCGAAACCAACGGCGACGACCCCGAAGCTCCGGCGCTCGTCGCCCAAGCCATCGATGCCCTCCTCGGCATCGCAATCTGAGCAACGGCCGGGGGGGACCTGGGGTTAGGGGGTGTCGGGGCGGTCGGTGTTGCGGCGGCGGAGGTAGCGCTCGAACTCGGCGGCGATGGCGTCGCCGCTGGCTTCGGGGAGGTCGGTGGTGTCGCGTTGCTCTTCGAGGGTCTG
>JAWWOY010000606.1:0-3813 GCA_033851195.1 Kribbellaceae bacterium
CGGCTGCGGCCGGGCAGACCCGGCACGGGGCGGTGACGATCGCGGTGAAGGACGCGTGGACGATGGCCGGCACCTGCCAGATCGGGGACGCGCTCGGCGTGGTGGACGGCGATTTCACGCTGATCACCGACGATCTGGAGACGGCCGCGACCGGTGTCGTGGACCGGCTGCTGGGCGGTGGTGGCGAGTTGCTGACGGTGGTCCGCGGCCGGGACTCGACGCCCGCGCTGGTCGACGCTCTGGTGCGGCACGTACGCCGGAGTCGCCGGGATGTCGACGTCATGGTGTACGACGGTGGTCAGGAGAGTTACCCGTTACTGATCGGGGTGGAGTGAGTTGGCCCGCACTGACATGGACCGCAAACTGCGCGACGTCCTGGGCCTGAAGACGGCCAGGACCTTTGCGGACGTGCTCGGGATCGAGACCGTCGGCGAGCTGCTGCGGCACTACCCGCGGCGGTACCTGAAGAAGGGCGAGCTGACCCCGTTCGACGAGCTGGAGGTCGGTGACCAGGCCACCGTCAGCGGGCGGGTCAAGAAGGTCACGGTGCGATCGCTCGAGGGGAGCAAGGCCGAGATCAAGCTCACCGAGCTGAAGACTTACCGCAAGCACAAGACGATCACCAAGGTCGTGGTCACCGACGGCAGGAGCGACCTGGAGCTGGCGTTCTTCAACCAGCCCTGGCTGGCGGTCAAGTTGCAGCCGGGCACGGCCGCGCTGTTCTGGGGCGAGGTGACGATGTTCCGGACCACGAGGCAGCTGAAGGGTCCCGGTACCGAGATCCTCGAGGAAGACGACCTGAGCGAGGAGGAGATCGAACGCCGGGCCCGGCCATACCGCCCGCTCTATCCGGCCAGTGCCAAGCTCAATACGGCGACGATCGAGAAGAGCCTCAAGATCGTGCTGGACCACCTGGAGGAGTTGGACGACCCGATCCCTGAGCTGATCCGGCGGAAGGAGAAGCTGATCGGCCTGCGGGAGGCGCTGCAAAAGGTGCACCTGCCGGACTCACCGCAGGACTGGGAGGTCGCGCAGCGGCGGTTCAGGTTCGAGGAAGCCCTGGTGATACAGACGATCCTTGCCCAGCGTCGCGCCGTCACCGACGCGCTGAAGGCCGTGCCGCGGCAACGAAGCGCCGGTGGCTTGCTTGACGCCTTCGACGCAACGCTGCCGTTCAAGCTGACCGCCGGGCAGACCGAGATCGGCGAGGAGGTTTTCACCGATCTGGCCCGGTCGCATCCGATGCACCGGCTGCTGCAGGGCGAGGTCGGCTCGGGCAAGACAGTGGTCGCGTTGCGGGCGATGCTCGCGGTGGTCGACGCGGGTGGTCAGGCCGCCCTGCTGGCTCCTACCGAGGTGCTCGCAACGCAGCACCACAAGACCCTGACGAAGATGCTCGGCGAGCTCGCCGAGCAGGGCATGCTCGGCGGCGCCGAACAAGCCACCCGCGTTGGTCTGCTAACCGGCTCGCTCGGCGCGGCAGCCCGCCGTACGGCGATGTTGGACGCCGCGAGTGGAGCGGCCGGGATCGTGGTCGGGACGCACGCGCTGCTCGAGGACCGGGTGCAGTTCGCCGACCTTGGTCTGGTGGTCGTGGACGAGCAGCACCGGTTCGGCGTCGAGCAGCGTGCGGCGCTGAGTCAGAAGTCGGGTGATGCGACGCCGCACGTTCTGGTGATGACCGCGACACCGATCCCGCGGACCGTGGCGATGACGGTTTTCGGTGACCTTTCCGTCTCAACGTTGACGGAACTGCCCGCCGGCCGGTCGCCGATCATGAGCTCCGTGGTGCCGGCCCGGGAGAAGCCGGCCTGGTTGGAGCGGGCCTGGGTACGCATCCGCGAGGAGGTCGAGAAGGGCCACCAGGCGTACGTGGTCTGCCCGCGGATCGGTGACGAGGTGAAGGGTGCCGCGGACGAGGAGGGCGAGTTCGCCAGCGGGGCGTATGAGGCAGACGGGCCCCCGGAGCCCGGCAAGTCGCGGCCGGCGATCTCGGTGCTGGAGGTGTCCGAGCTCCTCGCCGAGAAGCTGGCGGGGCTGCGGGTGGAGATCCTGCACGGGCGGTTGCCGGCCGACGTCAAGGACGCGGTGATGACCCGGTTCGCCGCCGGCGAGATCGACGTCCTGATCGCGACCACGGTGATCGAGGTCGGGGTGGACGTGCCGAACGCCTCGACGATGGTGGTGATGGACGCAGATCGGTTCGGCATCTCCCAGCTGCACCAGTTGCGCGGCCGGGTCGGCCGGGGCAAGGTGCCGGGGCTTTGCCTGCTGGTCACCGATGGCTGGCCGGGCGGGTCGTCGTGGGCGCGGCTGCAGGCGGTGGCCGCGACGACGGACGGGTTCGAGCTGTCCCGGATCGACCTGGAGGCCCGGCGGGAGGGCGACGTACTCGGGGCCGCCCAGTCGGGCCGCCGGAGCAGTCTGAAGTTGCTCAGCGTGCTGCGCGACGAGCAGATCATCTTCACCGCGCGGCATGTGGCCAACTCGCTGATCTCGGTCGATCCGGAGCTGGCCGGGTATCCGGTGCTGAGGTCGTTCGTCCGCACCGCGCTGGAGGCCGAGCAGGCCGAGTATCTGGAGAAGACTTGACCCGGATCGTCGGGGGAACCGCCGGCGGCCGGCGGATCGCCGTACCGGCCGGGAGTGGCACCAGGCCGACCGCGGACCGGGTCCGGGAGGCGCTGTTCTCGTCCCTCGAGGCGGAGTTCGGCGGCCTGGACGGCGTCGCCGTGCTCGACCTGTACGCCGGGTCGGGCGCGGTCGGGCTGGAGGCGTTGTCCCGCGGCGCCGAGCGGGTGCTGCTGATCGAACAGGACCGGAAGGCCGCCGAGGTGGTGAACGCCAACGTCCGTGCGGTCGGGCTGCCCGGCGCCTCCGTCGTAGTGCGTGCGGCTGAGCGGGTCGCCGCGGGGCAGAACCCGGCCAAGCCGTACGACCTGCTGTTCGCGGACCCGCCGTACAAGCTGGAGACCTCCGATTTGCAGGGCGTCCTCAACGACCTGGTCGCGAACGGGTGGCTCGCGGACGACGCGGTGGTGGTGGTCGAGCGCGGCAAGCGGGAACCGTGGGAGTGGCCCGACGGGTTCGCGCCACTGCGAGATCGCAAGTACGGCGAGGCGCGGCTTTGGTACGGTCACCGCGTGCCAGAAGTGTCGCAGGTGACCACGTGACTCGCGCTGTCTTCCCCGGGACGTTCGACCCACCCACGAACGGGCACCTCGATGTGATCGCGCGGGCGTCAGCCGCCTTCGACGAGGTGATCGTCGCGGCCGGGGTGAACCAGTCCAAGCGGCGCCTGTTCAGCATCGACGAGCGGATCAAGATGCTGACCGAGGTGGTGGCCGGCTTCGACAACGTCCGGGTCGGCACCTTCGAGGGCCTGCTGGTGGACTACTGCCGGGCCCAGGACGCCGGCGTCATCGTCAAGGGGCTGCGCTCCGGCGGTGACTACGACTACGAACTGCAGATGGCCCAGATGAACCGGCGGCTCACGGGCGTGGACACCCTTTTCATACCGACCGCGCCGGAGCACTCGTTCATCTCCTCGAGCCTGGTCAAAGAGGTCGGCCGGCTCGGCGGCGACGTGTCGGACTTCGTGCCGGCCGCGGTACACCCGCGCCTGATGGCACGGCTCGCTGCCAACTAAGCACACCCTGGATTAAGTCTGGATTGGGCGTGGGCGCCAGGAGTTGGTAGTGTTGACCCTCGGTCTCGACGAGGCCGAGATTTTGCCTGCCCCGCCTGAAAGGGATGTTCTGAGCGCCTTGGACCCGCGGTCCCCACTCGTGATCGACACGCACGAGTTGAATC
>JAWWOY010000607.1:0-2630 GCA_033851195.1 Kribbellaceae bacterium
GCGGCTGTTCCCCACCGGCCGGTCAATGCCAGGGCGAAGGCGGAACAAGCCAGCCCGACCATCAGTACGTCGTTGTGGGCCGCACCGAGGCCGTGCGTGATCAGTACCGGATTGGCCACCACCAGCCAGGTTGCAACCACCGGATTTACCCGGCAGGCCGTGGCCAGTCTCGGGATGGCCGCAGCGATCAGCACGAAGCCCAGGACTGCCAGTGCCCGGTGCGCCAGCATCAGCAAGTACGGATCCAGGGTCACCTGTGCCGCCAGCCCGCCGTACGCGAGTGGCAGTGGTCCGTAAGGCGCAGGCGTCCACAACCACATCGGGTCGACCGCCTCGACCACAGGTCCAGTGAGCATGCCCGGGCCGACGCTGTACGGGTCATAACCCTGCGCCACGAGTGCACCCTGTGCCGCATAACTCCAGGCGTCCCGGCTGAACAGTGGCGGCATCAGCAACAGCGGTGCGCTCCACGCCGCGGTCATCGGGAGCAGACGATGCCGGACCCCGGCCAGTACCTCCTGGCCGACTGCCAGCCAGGCCCACACCATCAGGCCAAGTCCGGCGACCATCACAGCCAGCCCGGTCATCCGGCCAGGCAGCGTTGCCCGCAGATCGCTGGCAATGGGCAGTACGGCGACCCAGGACGAGGCCGGAACCACGGATGTGACGAGGCTGCTGAGTGCGACGAGGCAGGATCCGATCAGCCCACGGACGAGGGGCGAGGGAGCGCGCACGCCCGGCATGTTAACCATGCCGGGCGTCCCAGTGGTGAACAGCAGAGGTCAGGCGGATTCCTTCCGGAAGGTGCGGGCACCGACGGTGAGGCCGACGACGGTCAGCAGCACCACCCAGAACAGGCCCCAGAGCGACGCACTGCTGCCGATGTCACCGCGGAACAGGGCGCGGACCCCGGTCACCACGTGCTTCAGCGGGCTGATGTCGGACAGCCGCTGCAGCCAGGTCGGGCCGATCTGCATCGGCAGCAGGATGCCGGACAGCAGCAGCAACGGCATCGCGATGCCGTTCAGCAGCGGGGCCAGCGCGTCCTCGCTCTTGGTGATCAGTGCCACCGAGTACGACAGCGAGGCGAAGGTGGCGCCGAGCAGGGCCACGATCACGAGGGACAGCAGTACGCCGCCCCAGGGCGCGCGCAGGCCCATCGGCACCGAGACCACCAGCAGCAGGATCGACTGAACGACCAGGACGACCACGTCCCGGAGCACCCGGCCGGCCATCAGCGCGATCCGGCTCGCCGGGGTGACCCGATCGGCCTCGATCACACCGGCCCGGTACTCCGCGATCAGGCCGAAGCCGACGAACATCGCGCCGAACATGCCGAGCTGGACGATCAGGCCGGGGATGAACACCTGGTAGGCGTTGGTGGTCGCGCCCTGGCTGATCTGCGCGGTGAGCGGCTTCAGCAGCGGGCCGAACAGGAACAGGTACAACAGCGGCTGGCTGAGCATCAGGATCGACCACATCGGGTTGCGCAGCGACAGCCGCATCGCCCGGTTGAAGACGATCCAGGTCTCCCGGAGGACGGTCATGCGACGGGCTCCTTCTCAGTTTCGGAGGTGTCACTGGCGTCACTGGCGTCCTGCGGGGTACCCGAATCGTCCCGTAGCGAGCGCCCGGTCATGGTCAGGAAGACGTCGTCCAGGGTCGGGCGGTGCACCTCGACGCCGTTCAGTTCGATGCCCTGGGCATCGATCGTGCGGAGCAGCCCGGGCAGCACCGAACCACCCTTCGGGATCCGGAAACCAACCACGTCACCGTCGGCCTCGAAGGCACTGGCACCATCCAGCTCCTGGACGATCCTGGTCACCGCCGGCGCCTGCGACGGGTCCGCGAGGCTGAGCTTGACGCCGTCGCCGGAGACCTGCTGCTTCAGCGCCTCCGGCGTACCGGCGGCGACGATCTTGCCGTGGTCGATCACCAGGATCCGGTCGCACAACGCGTCCGCCTCGTCCAGGTAGTGCGTGGTCAGGAAGATGGTGGCACCGCCGCGCCTCAGGTTGCGGATGTGCTCCCACAGGTTCGCCCGCGCCTGCGGGTCGAGACCGGTGGTCGGCTCGTCCAGGAAGATCAGCTTGGGGTTGTGGACCAGCCCCATCACGATGTCGAGGCGGCGGCGCTGACCGCCCGACAGGGTCTTGCACTGCCGCTTCCACAGCCCGGGCAGGTCCAGTTCGTCGAACAGTCCCTGGCCGCTCGCGATCGCCGACGCCTTGTCCACGCCGTACAGCCGGGCGTGGTCGACCACCTCGTCGCCGGCGATCGCCTCCGGCAGGGTGGAACCGCTCTGTGGCACGTAGCCGATCCTGCGGCGGACGCCGACCGGGTCCTTCGACAGGTCGCAGCCGGCGACGGTGGCGGAGCCGCTGGTCGGCGTGATCAACGTGGCCAGCATCCGCATCGTCGTGGTCTTGCCGGCGCCGTTCGGGCCGAGGAAGCCGACGATCTCCCCGTCGGCGACATCCAGGTCTACCCCCTGCACGGCGTGCACCGGCCCGCGCTTGGTCTTGAAGGTGCGGACGAGTCCGCGAGCTTCGATCATCATGCCGGTCAGTTTGGTTTATTCAACATTGACTAGTCAACGTAGATTAAAATCTGGATCAGACCGGTTCGGG
>JAWWOY010000322.1:0-2570 GCA_033851195.1 Kribbellaceae bacterium
TAGCCTCGAACCACCGGCCTGAAACGACAGCGCAGGCGGTGCTCGGAGGGGAGCACCGCCTGCGGGTCGACAGCGGATCAGTTCGCGGAGGCCTCGGCCGGAACCTCGTCCAGCTTCGCCACGGTCCGGCGCAGCGGGACCTCCTTGATGAACAACACCGCGATCAGGCTGACCAGCCCACAGATCGCCGCAATCGCGAAGATCCGGCCGGTCGCGTCGCCGTAGGCCTGGCGGACCAACTCGGCCAACTGCGGCGACAGGTGCCCGACGTCCAGCAGGCTGGTCCCGCCGGAGCCACTGTCCTGCAGCTTCTGGACCGCTGCGGCACCACCCGGGCCGGCCAGCAGACCGTTGATAATCAGGTCCTTGACCCGGCTGGCCAAGACAGCACCCAGGACGGCCACGCCGACCGCGCCGCCGAGGCTGCGGAAGAACGAGACCGAGGCACTCGATGCACCGATCTCCGTGACGTCGACCGTGTTCTGCACGGAGAGCACCAGGTTCTGCATCATCATGCCCATGCCGAGGCCCATCGCCAGCATGCCGCTGCCGACGTACCAGTACGGCGTGGTGTGGTCGATGGTGCCGAGCACTCCCAGTCCGACTGTCAGCAGGATGCCACCGGCGATCAGGTAGCGCTTCCACTTACCGAAGCGGGTGACCATCTGGCCGGCACCGACCGAGCCGAGGAACGAACCCAGCATCATCGGGATGGTGAGCAGGCCGGACTCGGTCGGGCTGTAGCCGCGGGCGATCTGGAAGTACTGCCCCAGGAAGATCGCGCTGCCGTACATCGCGACACCGACCGCAAGGCTGGCCAGGATCGCCAGCGCGGTGGTCCGCTGCCGGATCACCTTCAGCGGAACCAGCGGCTCGGTCGCCTTGGTCTCGACGAGTACGGCGAGGATGCCGAGCACGATCGTTGCGCCCACGAAGAGGGCGGACTGCCAGGAGAGCCAGCTGAACTGCTGCCCGGCGAAGGACACCCAGATCAGCGGCAGACTGGCAGCACCGCTGATCAAGACGGCGCCGAGGTAGTCGATCTTGATCTCGCGCTTGAGCAGCGGCAGGTGCAGGTACTTCTGCAGCATCACCAGGCTGATCACGGCCAGCGGGACGCAGACATAGAAGCACCAGCGCCAGCCGAGCCAGGAGGTGTCGACGATGACGCCACCCAGTAGCGGGCCGCTCACGGTGGCGACGGCTATCACGGCGCCCATGTAGCCGGAGTACCGGCCACGGTCGCGAGGCGGGATCGCCGCCCCGATGATCGCCTGAGCGAGTGCCATCAGGCCGCCCATCGCCAGGCCCTGCAGGACCCGGTAGCCGATCAGGAACGGCATGCTTCGGGCGGTTCCGGCGAGCGCCGAGCCGATCACGAACAAGATGATGGCGAGCTGCACCAGCAGCTTCTTGCTCATCAGGTCGGACAGCTTGCCCCAGATCGGGGTGGACACCGTGGTGGCCAGCAAGCTTGCGGTCAGTACCCACGTGTACTGGGTCTGGCTTCCTTCCAAGTCAGCGGTGATCGTCGGCAGGGCATTGCTGACGATCGTCGAGCTGAGCATCGCCGTGAACAGCGCGGCGAGCAGCCCGATCAATATCTCCAGGATCTCTCGGTGGGTGAGCGCCGGCGCAGCGGGCGCCTGGTGCCGGGTCTCAATGACAGTCATCAGTCTCCAGTTGGTGTTTCGTCCGAGTGCTGTGTTTGATGGATGGCTTGACGGATGCGGACGCCGCGGTGAGCGCTCCTGCGACCCGGTGCAGGGTCTCCGCGGCGGCAGCCATGTCGTCGTCGTTCCAGTCGGCCAGAGTGGCGCGGAGCTGCAGGGTGAAGCCGGCGTACAGCGCCTCCAGCCGGGCCCGGCCGATCGGGCTCAGGTCGGTCAGCGAGACCCGCGCATCGGTGGGATCGGGCCGACGGACCACCAGACCGTCGGACTCGAGCGCGGTCAGCTGCCGGCTCACCACGGAGGCGTCGACACCGAGCTTGGCGGCGATATCACCGCTGCGCTGCTCCCCTTCTTTGGCCAGCACCTTCAAGACGCTGGCATCGGCTCGCCGCAGGCTCGTGGGCCACAGGTGCCGGTGCTCGATACAACGCACGGCCCGGATCAGCGCACTGACGCCTTCGAGTACTTCCTGGGCAGGCGTGTCCCGTTCCACCCCCGGGACAGAGGGTTGTTGGGCTAGTTGCATAACCCAACTATATATAGGGTTGGTTGGTTTCTGCAACCATTCGCTTCAGGGGGGCCGACTCAGTTTCGCCCGCTCGCATCGAGCCTGTCCAACTATCGAGCCTGTGCAACTGGGACCGATGAACGCCGACACGCCGGGGAACTACGGACCGATGACTGGTGGGGTCAGCTTTCAGCTGAGGTCGGTGTTCAGGCGGCGGAGGAGGCGGGCCAGGGTTGTCAGGTCTGTGGTGTCCCAGCGGTCCAGGATGCCGCGGAACTGCGCTTGGCGCTGGGCTCGCATGGCGTCGTAGCGTTCGGCGCCGGTGGCGGTCAGGCGGAGCAGCCGGGCGCGGCCGTCCTCGGGGTCGCCTACCCGTTCGATCAGGCCCA
>JAWWOY010000612.1:0-7232 GCA_033851195.1 Kribbellaceae bacterium
CGGTCGGCCTCGTGAGCGCCGAGCGCTTCGACCTGCTGTCCTCGCCTGCACGGCGAGACAATAAGCGCACCTGATTCTCAGCTAAGCATTGAAAGGCCGGTGATTATTTGAGCCCTTTCTTAATACGGGCGCAATACAGGAGAAAGTCCGGCGATATAATTGAGATATTTCGTAAAGCATCTATTTAACCGAGCGGCGTCACGTCGGCCGAGGTGTGTGACGCTGCACCCCGGGACCCGGGGCGCCGGCAAGGCCGTTGATCAGCGGGCCTCGAGGATCTGCAGCGCTCACTGAAATCGTTGGGCCTGGTCTCGCAGGGCGGCGGTGATATTGGCGGCGCCGATGAGGTGCAGGATGCCGACCAACTCACCGTCTTGCCGTCGACCGCGACCGGCCTCCGCCCACCTTGCCGACGGTATGGTGCGTTGCCAGACACAGACCCCCACCGCTACCCACTCACACCTGTGCGCCGCCCACCCTCAACATCCTGAGCACGACTTTGCCGACCCCCTGGGTCCTTAGGTCAGGTGGGCCAGCAGGAGTGGGTTGATCTGGTCGGGGTGGGAGACGTTGACCAGGTGAGCCGCGTGCTCGATCACCTCGAGGCGGGCGCCCGGGATCGCCTCGGCCAGCGGCAGCACCGTTTCGGGCGGGATCGAGGCGTCGGAGTCGGCCGTGATCAGGAGGACCGGCGCGCTGATGTCGCCCAGTCCGTCGCGCAGGTCCAGCGCAGCAAGGGCCTCGCAGCAGGCGGCGTAACCCTCGTCGGGAGTGTCCACGAACTGCTGGCGGATCGCCGCCACCTCATCAGGGTGCGACTCGATGAAGTCCGGAAGGAACCAGCGGCCGAGAGTGACTTCGACGATCGCCTGGGTGCCTTCCGAGCGGACCTTGGCAGCACGATCGATCCACGTCTGCGCACCTGCGGCCGGATAGGCCGGCGGGCACATCGCGACGATCCGGTGGAACCTGTCCCCCGCGTTCTCCGCCAGCCAGAGCCCGACCGCTCCACCTAGCGAGATCCCCACGTACGACGCCTGCTCGACGCCGAGCTCGTCCAGCAGTTCGACGACGTCACCGCCCAGGTCCTCGATCGAATAAGGCCCGGGCGGAACCTCGGACGAACCGTGGCCCCGATGGTCGAAGGCAACCACCCGGAACTGCCCGGACAGCAGCTCCACCTGCGCGGACCACATCTGGTACGTCGTACCGAGGGATGGCCCGAGCAGGACCACGGGTGCGTCGTCGGGGCCAGTCAGCTGGTGATTCAGTCGCATGCGGACAGCCTACGGACGGTCAGCCCATCACAACGGCAATCGGCGTTGCACAGCTGAGCGTGTCCACCCAGCCGGTGGTCGCCTTGTGATGGCCTTGTGATGGCATGGACGTCCGCGGTGGGTCAGGTGCCGGACTTGGTGCCGCCGAGGACCTTGCGAGCCTTCGTGACGGCTGTATCGGTGGCGCCGTCGAGCTCGCCGGGCTGGCCGGCCAGCACAGCGACGGAAAGGATCACGTCGTTCAGGCCAGTCGTCGCCATGGTGAACTCGAGACCCTGCAGCGGTCCGGCGGTCCCGGTCAGCCGGAACGCGAACGGGTGCTCGCCGAACTGCGGCGCCGAGACCTCGCGAACCTCCATCGGCGAGGAGCCCTGGCCCGAGATGCGCAGTGTCACCTTCTTGCACGCGTTCACCGCGGTCCGGTACGACTGTTGCAGGGCAGTGACGGCCTTGGCGGAACCCATCGCATCAAGGCCGAAGTCGATGTACGGACCCTCCTGGCCACCGGAGAAGGACCGGTAGGCCGTGGCCTTGGAGCCCGGCGCCTCGTTCGCGTTGAGGTATTTCACCAGCGTGCGGCACTTGGCGTCCTTCGACGAGAAGGTGCCGCCACTGTCCCCATTGGGGTCGTTGGGCTCGACAGCGAATCCACTCGGCAGGTCCGCCAAGGCGAGCAGTGCCTTGGTCAGTTCAGCGGCCGTTCGCTTCACCGGGGCGGTCGAGATCGGCGTCGCGGTCGGCGTACTGGGCGCCGCGGAGGTGGTCGCAGGCGCGGACGAGGACGACGGAGCGGACGTGGTCGGCGCCGAGGAGCCGGTGTCCTTGCTGCCCGAGCAGGCCGTGAGGAACAGGGACATGGACAGGGTCATCGCCGCCAGAGCGGCAAGAGGGAATGGCGCAATCTTGGACATGAACCCTTCCAGGGCAGGTTCCGAGGCACGAGCGAGCCAGCAGCGTACCGGAGTCAGACCTGATTACTCCGCAAATGGATGTTCTGGAGCAGGCCCACCGCCAGCAGGCCCGCGAACAGGGACGACCCGCCGTACGAGACGAACGGCAGCGGCAGCCCGGTCACCGGCATGATGCCGAGAGTCATGCCGATGTTCTCGAAGACCTGGAACGCGAACCAGCAGACGATCCCGGTGGCCACCAGGCGGCCGAACGCGTCCCGCGCGTTCACCGCGATCCGCAGCGCCCGCCAAAGCACCAGGGCGAACAGCAGAATGATGCCGCCGGCACCGATCAGGCCGAGTTCCTCGCCTGCGACGGTGAAGACGAAGTCGGTGTGCTGCTCGGGCACGAAGGCGTTCTGCGTCTGCGACCCGTGGAACAGGCCCTGGCCGAAGACACCGCCGGTGCCGATCGCGATGCGTGCCTGGTTCACGTTGTAGCCGGTGCCTTGGACGTCCTGGGAGGGATCGGCGAAGGCGGTGAACCGGGCCAACTGGTAGGCCTTCAGCACCTTCAGGTGGATCGCCATCACCGCGACCACGGTCGCGACCGTCAGCAGGCCGAGCATCCAGCGCTTCGGCACACCCGACACCGCGATGATGCCGAAGACGATCGAGCCGAGCACCATCACCGAGCCCAGGTCCGGCTGCATCATCACCAGGACCACCGGTACGGCGGCCACCGCGAGCGCCTGCGCCACGTCGATCGTGCGGGCCTCCTCGCGGTAGTTGGTCTCGCCCTTCTCCGCGATCAGCAGCGCCATCCCGACGATCACCGCGAGCTTGGCGAACTCGCTCGGCTGGACCGAGATCCAGGGCAGCTGGATCCAGGACCGCGACCCGTTGATGACCGCACCGACACCCGGCACCAGCACGAGGATCAGGCCGGCAATGGACGCGGCGTACAGGACCGGCGCAAGGATGCGCACCCGCCGGTGATCCGTCACGGCGGCACCGACCGCGAGCACCAGGCCGATGGCGAAGTTCAGGGCGTGCCGGACCAGGAAGGCGTACTGGTTGCCGCCGGTCAGCGAGGTCCGCTGGTACGTCGCCGACCAGATCAGCAGGGCGCCGATCGCGGACAGCGTGACGACCCCGATGATCAGTGCCCAGTCCAGCTGCCAGAGCGTCGAGCGCTGATCCATCCGGGGGCGCGACCTCCGGGCCGCGGTGAGCAGGCTCATCTACCGGCCTTCGGCAGCGGCGGCTTGATGTTGTAGAGCTGCTCGTAGATGTGGCGGACTGCCGTGCCGGATGCCCCAGAACCGGTACCAGCCTGGGAGATCATCATCACGACGGCGTACCGGTCGGTGTAGCTCGCCAGCCAGGACGTGGTCTGCTTGCCGTAAACCTCAGCCGTACCGGTCTTGGCCCGGACCGGCACCTGGTCCAGCGGGAACCCGACGAACTTCCACGCCGCCGTACCGGTGCGGGTGGTCTGCTTCAGGGCCTTGTCGATGTACTTCAGCGTGCTCGAAGGCACCGGCAGCCGGGCCGCGATCTTGCCGGGGATCGGCTTGCTCTTGCCGTTCGGGGCGATCACGCGCAGTGCGACGTGCGGCTGCCAGAGCACCCCGCCGTTGGACAGCGCCGAGTAGACCGTTGCCAGCTGCAACGGTGTCAGGATGGTGTCGCCCTGGCCGATGGCGAAGTTGACCGCGTCACCGGCCCGGTAGCGGTAGCCGTCCACGCAGAACTCGCGCGAGAACTGCTTCAGGAAGGTCGAGGTGCCGGCCGGCGGGCTGCCGGCCAGCTTGCAGTAGTAGTCCTTCTGCGCGTCGTAGTACTCCTTCTTCCATTGCCGGTCGGCGATCCGGCCGGCGGCCTCACCCGGCAGGTCGATGCCGGTCTTGCGGCCGAGGCCGAAGCTCTTCGCCATCGCCACCAGTGGGTCACGGGCGTTGATGTCGCCGGAGTTGCCGCCCTCCCTGAGCCAGAGGGCGTAGGCGATCCGGTAGAAGAAGGTGTCGCAGGACAGCGCCAGCGCCTGGTCGAAGCCGATCATCCCGTGGGACGCGGACTCGTAGTTCTTGAACTTCCGGTTCCCGACCAGGAAATTCGGCGAGCAGTCCAGCCGGGTCTTCGTGCTGTACCCGTTGGCCAGCGCCGCTGACGTGGTGATCGGCTTGAAGGTCGAGCCGGGCGCCAACTGTGCCTGCAACGGCCGCGACAGCAGCGGCATCCCGGCCTGCGGGGAGTAGAGCGCGTCGAGTTCCCGCTGCGAGATACCGCCGACCCACACTCCCGGGTCGTAGCTCGGGGAACTCGCCATCGCGACGATCTGGCCGGTCTTCACGTCCATCACCACGGCCGCGCCGGAATCGGCGACGTAGTTGCGATGGGTGATCTTGTCGTACTGCTTGCGGGCGGTGAGGATCGCACCGCGCAACTGCGCCTCGACCGTGGCCTGGATCCGGGCATCGATGCTGGTGACGAGGGTGGATCCGGGCACCGGCGCAGTCTCGCTCTGCACCCCGGTGGTGTAGCCGACCGCGTCCACGATGACGTTCTTGATGCCCGGGGTGCCGCGCAGCATCGAGTCGTACGTGCGCTCGACGCCGGCCCGGCCGACCAGGTCCGACCGGTGCAGGACCGAGTTCTGCCCGGCCTTCGCCAAATCGTCCAGCTCGCCGGTCGTGATCGGCGACAGATAGCCGAGGAGGTGCGCCGCGTTCAGCCCGTACGGCGCCGGATACGTTCGCAGCGCGGCGGTTTCCGCGGTCACCGCGGGGAAGTCTTCCCGGCGTTCCATCACCTCGATCGCAACCTGCTCGCTGACGTCCTTGGCGACCGGGATCGGCTGGTACGGCGTGCCGTTCCAGCAGGCGGGTGGTTTCGAGGCCCCGGGCTCACCGCACAGCATGGTCCGGGCGGTCAGGTCGGCCGGCTTCTGCCCGAGCACCTTCGCGAGCCGTGCCAGCACCGCCTTCTGCTGCGCCGTCGGTAGCTTCGCCAGCAGCGAGCGGTCGACGGTGATCACCAGGGAGACCCGGTTCCCGACCAGCGTGCGGCCGGCGGCATCAACGATCGCGCCACGCGGCGCCGGGGTGAGCACCTTGCGGAGGTGGTTCTGGTTGGCCGCCTGCGAGTAGTCCTCGGACGACATCATCTGCATGTACCACAGGCGTGCGAGCAACGTGAACAGCAAGGAGAAGACCAGCACCTGGATCACCAGCAGGCGCAGCCGCGGCCGCAGCGGGGCCGGGTTGAAGCTGTCGAAACTCATGACAGCAGCCGCCCTCGTTCGCGCACAGGTTCCACCTGGCGCAGCACCCACATCACGATCGGGATCACCAGGATCGCCGCCACCACGTCGTACCCGGCGGCGATGCCGAGACGCACCCCGAAGGCACCCCAGTCCACCGCCGGGTCGTGCAGCAACGACCCGGTGGCCGAATACACCCCGAGCGACAGGGCCGCACCCGGTACGACGGTCAGCGCCACCCCGACCGGTCCGACCGGGCCGGGCGGGATGGCGGTCTCGCGCCGGATCAGCCCGGCGACATACCCGGAAAGGGCGATCGCCAGGGCCCACCGGCCGGCGGTGTGGTCGGCCGGCGGTACGACGTCCAGCAGCAGGCCGCCGGCGAATCCCGCGATCGCACCGAACTCGGGCCCGCGGGACAACGCCAGCGCGATCACCACGATCAGTACCAGGTCGCAGCTGACCCCGGCCACGGCCAGGTTCGGCAGCATCGACATCTGCGCGGTCACCGCCATCACCAGGAAGAGCGCGGCCAGACCGATCCGGATCGCGATCATGTCAGCGTCCCTTCGCTTGTGTCACGGTGGTCCGGGGCGGCCGCGCGGGTGGTCCGGTGACCACGCCGACGGTGTCGATCCGGCTCGGGTCGACGTACGGCTTGATGAGCGCGGTGGAGCCGAGCGCGCCCCGCACGGAAGTGACCGCGGTGACGGTCCCGATCGGCACCCCCGGCACGTACGGCGCGTTGCCGCTCGAGCCCCAGGTGACGATCCGGTCCCCCACCTTCGGCCGGGCCTTCAGATCCACCAGCTTGTAGTCCAGGACAGCGCCCGAGCCGAGCTCGCCCCGGCCGGAGACGAAGCCCAGCGCCAGCGTGGAGTTGAGCCGGCCGCCGACGGTCGAGCTCCGATCGCCGATCAGCAGCACCGTCGCCGTCGCCTCGGTGGTCCGGACGACCCGGCCGACCAGACCGTCGCCGTTCAGCACGGTCATGTCGGGCCGGACGCCGTCCGCCGTACCGGCGTCGATGGTGACGGTGTGGTTGAAGCTCTGGGCGCTGCCGAACCCGACCACCCGGGCCGGGGTGATCGTGTAGGCCGGCGCGACCTTCAGCAGCCGGTCCAGCTCTGCCGCGCGGCTGCGGGCGTAGTCGGTGGTCTTCAACTGCGCGGCCAAGCGCTCGTTCTCGGCCTTCAGCCTGTCGTTGTCCGCCTCCAGCCGGTCCACCTCGGCGAACCGGTCGCGCAGGTCGTCCACCGGCTGACGGACCGAACTGGCGCCCGATTCGAGCGGTCCGAAGACCGCGGCGGCCGCGTGCCGCAGCGGGTCCACCGGTGATCCCGCCGAGCGCCGCGCATCGAGCGTGATCAGGGTGAAGGACGCCAGGATGAGCAGCACCAGAACAGTCCGGCGGCGCCGGGCCTCCCGTGGCATGCCGGCCGCACGGACCACGCCCTTGGCGGGGGTTCCCAGGTCTTTCAGCATGAGTGTCCCGTTATCGACATTGGCCGAACGATGGCGGGTCCGGGTGGGTGCTCATTCAGCGGCGGCGGTCGGTGACGAGGATTCGCTGCAGCGTGTCGAGGTTGTCGACGCACTTGCCGGCGCCCAGTACGACGGCGTCAAGCGGGTTGTCCGCGACGTGGATCGGGATGCCTGTCTCGTGCCGGAGGCGCTCGTCCATGCCCTTCAGCAGCGCACCGCCACCGGTCAGCACGATGCCCCGGTCGACGATGTCACTGGCGAGTTCGGGCGGCGTCTTGTCCAGGGTGGCCTTGACCGCGTCCACGATCGCCGTGA
>JAWWOY010000325.1:0-3070 GCA_033851195.1 Kribbellaceae bacterium
TCGTCGGGGAGCTTCTCCCAGACCGAGTGGTCGTCCTCTTCCTGGATGTCCAGGCGGGTGCCGATGGCCAGCCGGAGGTCGTTCAGCGCTCGCAGCCAGGCAAGTTGGTCGTCCGGCTCCAGGGTGATCCCGTCGCTGACGGACCTCGCGCCCTCGATCGCGGTGAGTACCCGCTTGGCGTCGGAAACCTTGCCGTCGCGCAGACCGCGCTCGGTGAACCGGCGGAACTCCGCGGCCGACTGGTCGTCCTCCGTGTACGCGTCCGGGAGGAGCCGCTGCAGCACCACGTCCTCTGGCGGCGAGGTGGGCCCGTCGTTGTCCAGCAGGGCCGCCAGCGGGTCACTGGACTCCGACGCGCGCGGCGGCATTCCGTCGTACAGGAGTTCGACCAGGTTGCGGAGCAGGTTGGCGAGGATGTCGGCCTCATGCTCGGCGAAGCTGACGATCACGGTCTTGCGGCGTTTGCGAATCCTCGTCACGACTTCTCACAGGTGGCCCAGAGGCCGTAGGAGTGCATGGCTTCGACATCGCGTTCCATCGCCTCGCGATTGCCGTTGGACACCGCCGACTTGCCCTCTTTGTGGACCTGCATCATCAGCTTCTCCGCCTTGGTCTTGGAGTAGCCGAAGTAGGTCTGGAAGACGAACGTCACGTAGTCCATCAGGTTGACCGGGTCGTTCCAGACGATCGTCACCCACGGTGGGGTCAGCTCGATCGCCTCGTGGACTTCGGGGCTTTCCAGCTCACTGGGCGCGGTGGTCACCAGGCCATTCTCTCCATCATCGATTCGCTCCTCGCAATAGGCTGCCTCTGTGACGAACACAGCGACACATTCGGCGGCCTCGACCGCGTTGCTGACGGACCACTACGAGCTGACCATGCTGCAGGCCAGCCTCGCCGATGGGACGGCCAACCGCCGCTCCGTCTTCGAGCTCTTCGCGCGCCGGCTGCCGGACGGACGCCGGTACGGCGTGGTGGCCGGGGTCAACCGACTGCTGGACGCCCTGGAGAGGTTCCGCTTCGACGACGAGGCGATCGCGTTCCTGGCCGGGCGGGGCGTGGTCGACGAGGCCACCTGCGACTGGCTGGCGAACTACCGGTTCAGCGGCGACGTCGCCGGTTACGCCGACGGGGAGATCTTCTTCCCCGGCTCCCCGATACTGGTGGTCGAATCCAGTTTCGCCGAGGCGGTGGTGCTGGAAACCGTGTCCCTGTCGATCCTGAACCATGACTCGGCCGTTGCCTCGGCCGCCTCCCGGATGACCTGGTGGGCCGGTGGCCGGCCGTGCATCGAGATGGGTTCGCGCCGGACCCACGAGGAGGCCGCGGTCGCCGCCGCGCTGGCGGCGTACATCGCAGGCTTCGCAACGACCTCCAACCTCGAGGCGGCCCGTCGGTACGGGATCCCCAGCGGGGGCACCGCGGCGCACTCGTTCACGCTGCTGCACGACAGCGAGCGGGACGCGTTCACCTCCCAGGTCGATGCCCTGGGCAAGGGCACCACGCTGCTGGTGGACACCTACGACCTGACCGAGGCGGTCGCCACCGCCATCGACATCACCGGCCCGGAGCTGGGCGCGGTCCGGCTCGACTCCGGCGACCTGCCCTCGCTGGCCGGCCAGGTCCGCGACCAGCTCGACGCCCTCGGCGCCACCAAGACCCGCATCATCGTGACCAGCGACCTGGACGAGTACCAGATCGCTGCGCTGGCCCCCGCCGCCGTCGACGTGTACGGCGTCGGCACCTCGCTGGTGACCGGCAGCGGCCACCCGACCTGCGGCTTCGTCTACAAGCTGGTGGCCCGCGAGGACGCCGACGGCACCCTGCTCCCGGTCGCGAAGAAGAGCCCGGACAAGATCTCCATCGGCGGCCGGAAGTACGCGATGCGCCGCCGCAACGCCGCCGGGGTGGCCGAGGTGGAGCTGATCGGCGTCGGCGAGCCGCCGGCTGATGACGGCGACGACCGGCAACTGCTCCGCCCGTTGGTGGAGGCCGGCAAGGTGGTCGGCCGGACCACCCCGGACCAGTCCCGCGCGCACCACCTCAAGGTCCGTGACGAACTCCCCCGCAGCGCCAGCCAGCTCAGCCGCGGCGAGCCCGCCATCCCGACCGAGTTCATCGGCGACCTGCAGGCGACCAACCCGTTCGCCCCGCGGAGCCACCAATGACGGCGCCGGAAGCAGCCGAGCCCCGCTGGTCGCCGGACGCACCGGCCAGCGCGTCGGACATCCTGATCGCCCTGCGGTTCGCGGACCGCGCCGCCCGCAAGGCCGTCGGCGACGAACTGGCCGGCAGCGGCGTCCACACCGGCCAGGAGATCGTCCTCGCCAAGCTCCTGCACCTGGGCTCCCTGCCGGTCGCCCAACTCGCGAAGGTCCTCGACGTCGAGGTCCCGACAGCCACCCGTACGACGCAACGCATGGAGGCGGCTGGGCTGGTCCGCCGGCTCAAGAACGACAGGGACGCCCGGCAGGTCAGCATCGAGCTCACCGAACAGGGCACAGAGGTGGCCCGGACGGTCCAGCGACTGCACGCCCAGGCCGGCAAGCGCGCTCTGCACGGCATCGACGCGGAGCAACGCCGCCAACTCCGCAACCTGCTCTGGCAGATCACCGGCAACATCGAAGACCTGCCCTGAGCGGCCAGGTCGTCCGCCGCACCTCCCACTCGCCGTGGCCGATCTCAGCTGATCGGCCTCACCGCTGCCGTGGGAGGTAGGTGTCCAGGTAGTCGTTGCGGAACTTGCCGGCCGGGTCGTACTCGGACATCAGCCGGATGAAGTCGCCCGTCCGGGGATAGCACTCGCGCAAGACACCGGCGTCGGCGGCGAACACCTTGCCCCAGTGCGGTCGGGCACCAAGTGGAAGCAGCACCTCCTCGATCGCCGCCGCCACCGGCCGGACAGCCGCCTCGTCGCGGACCCAGGTGAAGTGGAAGGCCACGGTGTCGCGCCCCTGGCTCGGACTCAGCCAGAGCTCGTCCGCGGCGATGGTTCGAACCTCGGAGATCTGCAGCAGCCCTGCCAGCTGCTTCCCCAAGCCGCGCATCGCCTCGATCGCAGGCGCCGCTG
>JAWWOY010000636.1:0-3004 GCA_033851195.1 Kribbellaceae bacterium
GCCACCAGGGACACCCGCAACCGGGCGTCCGGCGTACCGAGCGCGTGCGAGACCGGGAGCATGATCATCCGGCTGATCCCGTCCCGCATCAGCTGGGCCACGTCCTCGGTGTTCACCGCGCTGCGCAGCACGGCCTTCATCCGCTGCTGCCCTTCGGGGGACTCCCAGACGCCGAGGAAGGTCTCGATGATGCGGCGGCCGAGGCCCTCGCGCGGCCCGTCAAGCACCGTGCTGGCGACCACCCGCGGGTCGATCGGCAACGCCATCGCCTCGATGAAGAGCTCGTCCTTACCGCCGAAGTAGTGATGGACGAGCGCCGCATCGACGCCGGCCTGCCGGGCCACGCCGCGCATCGACGTACCACCGAATCCCTTACCGGCAAAGGATTCGCGGGCCGCGGCGAGGATCTCACCACGGGTGTCCGGGCCCCCCGGGCGGCGCCCGGGTGAGCGGCGCTCGGTCATGACTGGAGCTCCGACACCTCTCCCTCACTGGTCACGGCGAAGACGGACCGGCGGGGGATCAGGGCGTCGGAGTCGCGGATGAAGTGCTTGCGGGTGAACTCGAGCGATTCGACCAGGTCCACCTCACGCTCCGACCGGCTGGAGGCCCGGCGGGTGTTGATCTCGATGATGATGTGGCCGCGGAAGTCGCCGCTCGCCAGGCCGGTGAGCAGATCGGCGGCACGCTGGGTGCCGCGGCCCGGGACCAGGTGCTCGTCCTTGGCCGAACCGGTGCCGTCGGTCAGGTGGACGTGGGTCAGGCTGGCGCCCATCGTCGCGGCCAGTTCGACACAGTCCTGCTCGGCGGTCGAGGCGTGCGACAGGTCGAGCGTGGTGTGCGCGTAGGTCTGCTCGGTCGGGTCCCAGCTGGGTGCATAGGCCTGCAGGCCCTTGCCCGGCGCGCGCCAGGGGTACATGTTCTCGACCGCGAAGATGACGCCGGTCTCGGCCTCCAGTCGAGCGATCCCCTCGACGAAGCCGCGGGCGTAGTCACGCTGCCAGCGGAACGGCGGGTGCACCACGACCACGTCGGCACCGAGATCACTGGCCGCCTCGGCACTGCGTTCGAGCTTGCCCCACGGATCCGTCCCCCAGACCCGCTGGGTGATCAGCAGGCAGGGCGCGTGGATCGCCAGCACCGGGAGCTGGTGGTAGTCCACCAGCCGCTTGACGGCGTCGATCTGGGTGCTGAGCGGATCGATACCGATCATCACCTCGACCCCGTCGTACCCGAGCCGGGACGCCAGCTCGAAACAGCTGGCGGTGGACTCCGGGTAGACGGAGGCGGTGGAGAGGCCGATCTTCGGGCCGCGTCGGGTGGTCATCTCTGGGGGCCTTTGCGGATGGTCATCGGGGGTTACAGCTGGTCCAGGCGGGCCAGGATCACACCTTCTCGCAGGGCCCACGGGCAGACCTCCAGCGAGGTCTGGTCGAACAAGTCCATCACCGCATCCGCAACCAGTGCGCCGGCGACCAGCTGCGCCGAACGACTGGCGGACACCCCAGGCAGCTCGGCGCGCTCGGCCGCGGTCATCTTGATCAAACTCGGCAGCATCTCGACCAGATCGTCGCGGTGCAGCGCCCGCGGCACATAGGGGCCGGCATCGGACGGCGCGGCACCGCAGATCCTGGCCAGCGAGCGGAACGTCTTGCTGGTGGCGACCGCGCGCTGCGGTCGTCCCGCCCGGAGAACGTCGCCCGCGACCGACGCCATCTCGATGCGGATCCGCTTGCGCAGCGCCTTCACCTCGTCCTTGCCCGGCGGGTCGTTCTTCAGCGACTCCCTGGTCAGCCGGCCCGCGCCCAGCGGTACGGACACCGCAACCGTCGGATCCTCGTCGGACCCGGCCGCGATCTCCAGCGATCCACCGCCAATGTCGAAAACGGCCAGCCGCCCGGACGACCAGCCGAACCAGCGGCGTACGGCGAGGAACGTGAGGCGGGCCTCGTCCTGTCCGGTCAGCACGTCCAGCTTGACTCCGCTCTCGTTCCGGACCCGCTCGAGCACCTTGTCGCCGTTCGGCGCCTCCCGCAGCGCGGAGGTGGCGAACGCAAGCAGCGACTCACACCCCTTGTCCTCGGCCAGCTCGGCCGCCTCTGTCACGAAGGAGGCCAGCCCGTCCGCTCCGGACTTGGCGATCTGGCCGTCCTTCTCGAGGTACTCGGCGAGCTTCAGCTCCGTCTTGTGCGAGTACGCCGGCAGCGGCGCTGCACCACGATGTGCGTCCACCACGAGCAGGTGGACGGTGTTGGAACCAACGTCGAGTACGCCGAGCCGCATACCCTCACGCTACTGGACTCCCGGCGTTCACCTCTGCGGGCCGCGCACGGCTGGTCAGGATGGCTGGCTACGCCGCCGGACGGCGTACGATTTGAAGGTGCCTGAGGTCTCTCTCGATTTCCCCCGTGCCTACGTCGAGTTCGTCGACCCCGACGACCCCGACCAGGTGTTCCGCTGCGATCTGACCTGGTTGACGTCGAACTGGACGTGCATCTTCGGCGGCGGTTGCAAGGGCATCTACAAGGGCCGCCCGAACGACGGCTGCTGCACGCTCGGCGCGCACTTCTCGGACGAGGATGACGAGGCCCGGGTGAAGGGATACGCCAAGCAGCTGACCAAGGACGACTGGCAGTTCCGCAAGGAGGGCCGGAAGAACGGGTGGGTCGAGACCGACGAGGAGGGCGAGCGCAAGACCCGGGTGTTCGAGGGCGCCTGCATCTTCCTGAACCGGCCGGATTTCGCCGCCGGCGGCGGTTGTGCGCTGCACGGGCTGGCGCTGAGGACCGGCGTGCACTTCGTCGAGACCAAGCCGGATGTCTGCTGGCAGTTGCCCATCCGCCGCACTTTCCGCGAGGTCGAGCGCCCGGACGGTACGTCGTACACGGAGGTCGGCATCGGTGAGTACGACCGGCGCGGCTGGGGTCCTGGCGGCCACGACCTGGACTGGTACTGCACCGGCAACACCGAGGCGCACATCGCCGTCGAGCCCGTCTTCGAGTCC
>JAWWOY010001112.1:0-5729 GCA_033851195.1 Kribbellaceae bacterium
GTTTCGAGATCCTGACCAGCGCAGCCGCAGTACTCCGTGACCGCGCCGACGAATTCGTCGATGCTCTGACGGTCGAAGCCGGCAAGCCCCGGAAGGCTTCCATCGTGGAGGTGGATCGTTCCATCGAGACGCTGCAATGGTCCGCGGAGGAAGCGAAGCGGATCGCGGGCGAGGCGTTCGGATTGGACGCGAGCCCGAGCGGAGTGGGCCGCTTCGCCATCACCCTGCGACAGCCGGTCGGTGTCGTTGCGGCCATCACACCCTCGAACTCGCCCCTCAACCTAGTTGCACACAAGGTAGGCCCTGCCCTGGCCGGCGGGAACGCTGTCGTGCTCAAGCCCCCGCAGGTCACGCCGGTCTGTTCACTCATGCTGAGAGAGGTCTTCCAAGAGGCCGGACTTCCCGACGGATTCTTCAGCGTCGTCGTCGGCCCGGAGGCCGGCGAGGCACTCCTCACCGACTCCGGGGTCGACTTCTACAACTTCACCGGCAGCGTCGACGTCGGGTTGCATCTTCGGCGCACGATCGGACTGCGGCGCGCACTGCTGGAACTCGGCGGCAACAGCCCAGTGATCGTCCATGCCGATGCGGACATCGCGCGGGCTGCCGTCGCGTGTGCAGCAAAGGGGTTCGCGCACGCCGGACAGGCCTGTACCTCGGTGCAACGCATCTACGTCCACCGTTCGATAGCTTCCGACTTTCTCAAGGCTCTGGTTGCCGCCACCGAAGCGCTGCAGGTCGGCGACCCCGACGACTCTGCCACCGATCTGGGTCCGATGATCGCCTTGTCCGCGGCCAGTCGACTCCATCAGCGGATCGAGGACGCCGTCCATGCTGGAGCGCGACGCCTCACAGGTGGCGAGCGAGTTGGGCCGGTGCTGTGGCCGACCATTCTCGTCGACGTGCCGGACGATGCTGCCATCCGGTGCGAGGAGGCATTCGGGCCCGTCATCGTCGTGGACCAGTACGAGGATGTCGAGGCGGCTCTGCAGGCGGCCAACAGCACGCCTTACGGACTGCACGCGGCGATCTTCACCGCTTCCTTGCAGGTCGCGTTTCGCGCCATCGAGCGACTCGAGGCGGGAGCGGTGCTGGTGAACGAGGCGACCCAATGGCGAACCGAGTTCGTCCCCTTCGGGGGCGTAAAGCTCAGCGGCTCTGGGAGGGAGGGGCCGAAATACGCCGTCGAAGAAATGACCCAACTGAAGCTCGCCATGCTCAACCTGACATGACCGCCACTGCGAAGGCAGGTGCTCGATGACGACATCAGAAACCTCCCGCAACGAGTCGGCGATACTCCTCCCGACGCCGAGAATGACAACGTCAAAATATCTCCGCAACGTCCGCCATGGCGGCATCCTGTACGTCAGTGGCCAACTTCCGTACGACCACGAAGATATAAAGATCACCGGGATCGTCGGCGATGACGTATCTGTAGGGGATGCGCAGGATGCGGCAAGACAATGCGCACTCAACGCATTGGCAACCGTTTCTCACGAACTCGACGGACTTGATCGTGTCGATCAGGTGCTGCGAATGACCGGCTACGTCGCAAGTGCATCGGGCTTTGCCGGACATTCAGTGGTCGTGGACGAAGCCAGCGCTGTTTTGCTCGATGTGCTGGGCGACCGTGGACGACATGCACGATCTGCCATCGGGGTAGCGTCATTGCCCCGCAATGCGCCAGTGGAAATCGAACTGACGGTAGCGGTTCGCCGTGAGGTCGGTTGACGATCACGCGTTGTTACCGCCTTTCGCCAAGGCGCTGCGATAGCTAAAGTGACCAGGGCATTCCTCGAGGGGAGAAAACGTGACGACTGACTCCACATCGGAGCAATACGGTGTCCGATCGGTCGCGCGTGCCCTGGATGTGCTCCTGGAGCTCAGCACCTGCGACCGGCCGATCGGGTTGAGCGACCTGGCCCGCCGGGCGAAGCTTCATCCCACCACTGCCTTGCGACTGCTCGAGACCTTGCGCTCGCGTGGCTTCGTACATCAGGGAGTGGACCGCACCTACGTGCTGGGCAGCAGGACGTTCGAGGTGGGGACTGCCTTCCTGCGTAATGTCTCCATCTGGTCCCAGGCAAATCAGCTCGCTGAGCAGTTGGCTGCGGTCACTGACGAGACGGCCAGTGTAGGAGTACTGGACGAGGGGCAGATTCTGTACATCGCCATCGCGCGTGGGCAAGGGGACGTCGGAATCGCCTCGGCGCCCGGAACGCGCCACCCGCTGTATTGCACGTCACTGGGCAAGGCAATCCTTGCGGCGCTCCCGCTCGATTTCGCGGATCACCTTCTCGAGGGGGCGCCGCTCGTGCGGATGTCGTCGAAGACGATCGTGGACCTCGACGCTTTCCATGCCGAACTCGTATCGATCCGCAAACGCGGCTATGCGGTGGACGATGAGGAGCGGACGCCGGGCGTGGTCTGTGTGGGTGCCGCGGTCTACGATCACCTCCGGCAGCCCGTCGGTGCAATTTCCATCTCAGGTCCCGCGTTTCGCATGCGCGAGCATGGGATCGGAAGGTTGGGGCGGGCTGCCATAGCGACCGCCAACTCCTTTTCGATCCCGATCGGCGGCGGGCGCGAGTCGCGCCAATAGTTCGCCGCGAGCGACGCCATCGGCGTCGCGGTCGGCCACCGGGTTCGCGGAAGTGGGCCTTACTATGTTAGGGAGAACCAGAGTTGCAACTCCTTCTTGATGCTGGGACCGCGGTCATTGCTGACATTTTCGACAGCAACGGCATAGAACCCCCCGTCCTTTCGGAAAATCTGTTCGCCATTCAGCCGGCGACCCGGTTCGCCGGGCCCGCCTACACGATCCTCGGGGCTTCGGTGACGTTCCACGAAGCGGGCGATCGGGAGAAGCTCGCAGCCATTGACGGCATGGGGCACGGAGTGGTTCCGGTCTGGGCCGGCTCGGATATCCACGGAGTCTGTTGCTTCGGTGATCTGCTGGGCGAGGCGATGAAGATCCGAGGGTGTGAAGGCGTGGTTGTGGACGGCGGAATCCGTGACGTCGCCTACCTCCGCGAACTGGAGCTCCCCGTCGTCGCCAGATACCGCACTCCCGCACAGGCCATCGGCCGGTGGAAGGTCACGGCACATCAGGTTCCGGTTCAGGTCCGCGGCGCCCTGACGGAATGGGTCACGGTCAACCCAGGTGATCTGGTCGTCGCGGACGAGGACGGGGTGCTCGCCGTGCCGGCAGCGGACGCGGACAGCGTGGCCGAGGAGGCCTCACAATGGGCCGGTGCGGAGTCCGAGGCCCGGGACGCCATCCGGCAGGGGATGTCACTGGTGGCCGCCCTGGATCGTTACGGGCACCTGTGACGGTCCCTCGGCATCAACCTGGCGTGTTCAACCCTCGCACCGAGCCCATCTTCTGGAGGTAAGGACGTGCGCGTTCCGAGCGTCACCCGGTATGCCCCACGGGCCATGGTGAGCACGGTCGACCATCTGGCGACAGAGGCCGGGCTGGAAATGCTCCGCCGCGGTGGGAACGCCGTAGACGCGGCTCTGGCCGCCAACGCGGTCATCACCGTGACGCTGCCCAACCAGTGTGGCTTGGGGGGCGACCTGTTCGCGCTGGTGCGGCAGAGCGGCGAGGCGCCAGTGGTGCTCAACGCCTCCGGGAGGTCAGGCTCCGGTGCTGATCCGGACTCTCTTCGAGCAGAGGGCCTCGCCGATCTCCCACACCGCCACGATGTACGGAGCGCCACGATCCCGGGCTGCGTCGACGGTTGGGTCGCGCTGCACGAGAGGTACTCGCGACTCAGCCTCGAGGAGATTCTCGAGCCTGCCATTCGCTACGCGCTGGACGGTTTTCCGGCATCGCCTTACCTGGTGCGGGCGGTGCCGAACTTGGAGCCCTCGACCGCGCTAGAGGAACTCGCTCCCGGAGGCGCCGTTCGCGCCGGACAGATGATCCGGCGGCCCGGCGCCGGTCGCCTGTTGTCCGGCGTCGCAACGGCTGGCCGCAGCGCCTTCTACGAGGGCGAGTTCGGACAAGGTCTGGTGGCGCTGGGGTGCGGGTTGTTCGCGGAGGAGGACCTCCGGCAACCTCAGGCCGACTGGGTCACGCCGGCCTCGCTACGCGTCTGGGGCCATGACCTGTGGACGCCACCACCCAACAGTCAGGGCTATCTGGCGCTCTCGGCCGCCTGGATAGCCGAACGGCTGGACCTACCGTCGGACCCCGACGACCCGTTGTGGGCGCACCTGCTGATCGAGGCAGCCAGGCATGCGGCGTACGACCGCCCTGAGGTCCTGCACGCCGATGCCGATGCCCGGCAATTGCTCGCTCCCAGTCGGCTGCTGCCTCGGGTCGCGAACATCTCACGACACGGAGTGGCCGACCTCGCCGATCGCTACGGCGAGGGAGGTACGACGTACCTCTGCGTGGTCGACGAGAGCGGTATGGCCGTCTCTTTGATCCAGTCCAACGGAATGAGCTTCGGCAGCCGGCTGACCGTCGGCCAGACGGGAGTCTGGCTGCATAATCGGGGCTTCGCCTTCTCCCTCGTCGAGGGGCATCCCGCTGAGTACGGTCCACAGCGCCGCCCGCCACACACCCTGTCGCCGATCTTGATCACGAAGCCCGATGGTGACCTCTTCGCCGCGTTGGGCACCCGCGGTGGTGACTCCCAGCCGCAGATCATGTTGCAGTTGATCACGCGCCTGCTGATGGCGGAACAGGATCCGGCCACCGCCTTGGCGGCGGGTCGCTGGGTTCTCCGCGGGGCCGCTGATGAGTCGGCGTTCAACACCTGGGGTTACAGGGGATCGGTACGCGTCGCCCTGGAGGGGCAGGCACCCACGAACTGGGCGGATGCCCTGACAGGCCTTGGTCACCGCGTCGAACGTGAGGCCGCATTCGGCCACGCCTTTGGTCACGCGCAGATCATTGTCGCCGAGCACGGGCGCCTTGCCGGTGCCGCCGATCCCCGTGCGCTTGCGGAGTCCGCTGCCGGGTTCTAGCTCCCCACCCGAGCCGGATCTGTACTGTCGACAGGCTTGCTCGTCTCCACCACGGTGACGCAGGCTCGGGGTGCTCCGGCGGGGTTAGCACGGCAGCACCTTCCGGCTGGCGAGCCCATGATGACCCGCTCGCCTCACGGTCCGGCATGGCGGGCACGCGTCATAGGTAGCCCCTCCGGAGGTCCACCGACCGCTGCCGTTGTGCGGATCCACCTCTGTTGAGGCGCCGAACGGCCAAACGTTGACCAATCGTCAGAGGGTTGTCAATGACGACTGTGAGGACAGATGGGAGCGCGTAACGGCAGGTTTGCTCATCGATCGGCGCGAGCTGAGCAGGCAGCCTCAGGTCACCGGGGGATTGAGATGCCGAGACGGCCGTTGCCTATTGGGGCATGGGGCAAGATTCGTACGCAGGTTGTCAAGACTGATGCCAAGGGGAAGGCGATCAGTCATCAGGCGCATTGTTCATGGTGAGCCAGAACCGCCGCTACCTACCTGCCCTCATCGCATACCGCGAAACCGTGCGGCAGCTGGGCACCGTGTCCAGCCTGTCCTGCGATTTCTATCGTGCATGGCGCGACTGGCGCGACCTCGAAGGCCACTTCCTCGGCACAATGGACCAGCCACTCCTGCAAGACATGGCGGTCCACCTGTTCGACGCTGCACGCGCACTAACCGGAGCAGACCCGGTCGCGGTGTACTGCGAATCGTACAATCCACCGTGGAGCTGGTTTCCCGGCGCCGCAGCC
>JAWWOY010000639.1:0-3468 GCA_033851195.1 Kribbellaceae bacterium
CGGATCCCCTCAAGGACCGCTGGGGCGTGGGTTGCGTCGTGGGACCTGGGAGGATTCCCGGCCGATCCGGCAGGCCGATCCTCCCGGGTCCTCTCAAGGACCGCTGGGCGTGGGTTGCGTCGTGGGACCTGGGAGGATCCCCGGCCGATCCGGCAGGCCGATCCTCCCGGGTTCGCTCCAGACGCCAAGGCCAGGGTTACGTTGTCGGAGCTGGGAGGATTCCGGGCCGATCCGGGAGGCCGATTCTCCCGGGTTCTCTCAAGGACCGCTGGGCGTGGGTTGCGTCGTGCGAGCTGGGAGGATTTTCGGCCGACTCGGGAGGCTGATCCTCCCGGGTTCTTTCAAGGACCGCTGGGGCGAGGATGGAGCAGACGAGTGCCGTCGCGCAGACTGGCGGGCCAGTGCTGGCGGGCGCGCTGGTGAAGCTCATCGGCGCGCCACTTGCGATCTTGATCCAAGCCGAAGCCTGCAGCGGAGCGGCACCGCAATCTCCGGCTGGAGATCGGCGAAGGCCTTTTCTGGGTCTACCGGAACAGCACGCTCGGACCACTCGCACTGACCTCGCACCTCTGGTTCGTCTGCCAGGGCATGATCACCACGATCTACGTACACTTCGTGCTCGACGGCCTCGGGATGAGTGCCTTCCTGCTCGGCGTGACGTAGCGCGGCGCGGTGGTCGGCGACGGACCCTGCAGCGTCGCGTCCGAGATGAACAGGTCGGTGCCCTTGGCAAGTGTGGGCAGCAATGGCAACGGACCACCGCCGCAGGGTCGGGTCTCGGCTCCAGTGCACGCAGTACGTCGACAACACCGGCGGGCAGTACAGCGGGACCGGCGAAGCATCCGGCGCCTGGTAATACCGCACTCTCGCCAGCGCGCTCACGTCCACACATTGGTCCGGATGCTGGTGCGTGACGATCACCGCATCAACCGCACCGTCCGGGCAATGCTTGGGCAGTTGCGGCAGGGCGGCGTACCCGAGGTCCAGCACGACCCTGAAGCCGTCGTACTCGAGCAGGAAGCCGGCGCAAGCCCGACCGGGGCTCCGGCCAGGCGCCCCAACTGCCGAGAACGGTGAGCGACCTCACCGGACGGTGAACGCCTGGTCGCTCCGCACGATCTCCTTGCCCAAGGGCAGCAGCGAGATCGGGATCAGCTTGAAGTTCGCCAGGCCGAGCGGGATGCCGATGATCGTGACGCACAGCGCGATCCCGCTGGCCAGATGGCCGAGCGCGAGCCACCAGCCGGCGACGATCACCCAGATGATGTTGCCGAGCACCGACGGCGCCCCGGCGCCCGGCTTGTCGACCACGGTCCGCCCAAACGGCCACAGCGCGTAGCCGGCGATCCGGAACGACGCGATGCCGAACGGGATGGTGATGATCAGAACGCAGCAGATAAGCCCGGCCACCACATAGCCGACCGCTAGCCAGAAGCCCGCGAGCACCAGCCAGATCAGGTTCAAAATCGTCCTCATACCGGCCAGCTTGCCACTCGCCGGGGGTGCTCGCGGACCAATCGCGCCACCGATCCGGGATCATTCGGGGAGAACCAGTGCGCGCCCCTGACCACCACCGCGGGTCAGTAATCCTCTGTGGAGATCACCCGGAAGATGATTCCGGCAGCTATCAGGCGTTTGCGCAGGGCCGGACCCATCGCGACGGCTGTGGTGACCTGGCCGGCGGTCTTCGGGAGATCGTCCAGGGCCAGGCAGAGGGCGGACTCGCTCAGCATCTTCGCCGTCTCGTCGTACCCGGGATCGCCGCCGGCCACCTCGGTGACGACCCGCTTGCCGCCACCGGAACCAACGAAGCGGACCTTGAACCACGACCTTGCCCGGCGCTCCTCATCCGGACCGTCGCCCGGCTTGATCCTGCCCAGCAGGGCGTTCCTGGCCGGCGGGATCTGCGCGGCAACTGCCAGGAGTCCGAGACCAGCCATGCCGCCGACGACCATCGGTAGCTGCTTCACCGCGGCGTAGTGGGAGTACCGGAAGTCGGGTCCGTAGCTATCCAGGGCAGCGGCCGAGTGCGCGACGATCTGCGGATCCACCGTGGGCAGCGGCACAGCCCAGAACCCTTGCGTGCGGTGGATTTTGCCCGCCACAGCCCTCGCCGAGCGACCCGCCGGACGCGGCTCGGCCCGACGCCGGTCCCGATGCGCCTGCAGGTTCTGCTTGCCCCGTGAGAAGGCGTTGATCGCTGTGTGGACAGTGCCAGCGGACGGCCTGCCCCCGGCCCGGACCAGCCCCTCGACCTGGATCGGCACCCGCTCTGGCAACTGCTCGACGGTGAACTGGACGCCGAGGTCGTACGGGATCGAGTCGAAGCCACAGCAATGGACGATCCGGGCGCCGGTCTCGACCGCCCGCGCGTGGTGCGCCACGTACATCCGGTCGACGAACTCCGGCTCACCCGTCAGGTCCAGATAGTCGGTGCCGGCTTCTGCGCAGGCAGCGACCAACGGCTCGCCGTACCGGACGTACGGGCCGACCGTGGTGACGACGACCCGGGCTGCTTCGGCCATCACCGCAAGGGATTTGGCATCCTCGACGTCGGCCTGCAGCAGGTCGACCTCGACGCCGAGCTTTGCGCGGACGGCCTCCAGCTTGCTGAGGTTGCGACCGGCCAGAGCCCACTTCAGGTCCGCTGGAGCGTGCTTGGCGAAGTACTCGGCGGTCAGAGCGCCGGTGAAGCCGGTCGCGCCGAACAGCACTACGTCGTACAGGCGGTCCTTCATCGCTCGGTGGCCCTCTCTGCGTCGGCGCGGCCGCCCGCTCCTGAAGCGCGCGAGGACTCGTCGACGCCGCGGGCCTCGATGTCGGCCAACGCCGCGCGGTCGGCCTTCGGCACGTTGAAGCGGGCGCCGAACTCCACCAGGTACGGCATCAGCGACCTGACGGCCTTGACCGCACCGATCCAGCCAGGCACGTGCACGACCCGGGACCGCTTCTCGATGCCCTTGGCGAACTTGTCCACCGCGAGTTCCAGCGGATAGACGCGGCTCGCCAGCGGGATGCCGGTCCGCGTCCGACTGAACACCGGGTGCTCGTCGATGCCTCGCACCATGTCGGTGTCGATGAAGGTGAGGTGCGCTACGCCGACGTCCACCCCGAGGTGCTTCAGCTCCGCGCGCAGACTGTTGCCCATGGCCTCTACTCCGGCCTTCGCGACGTTGTACGACGCCAGGCCGGGAAGGTGTACGACGGCCGCCAGCGAGGAGACGAGGAGCAGGTAGCCCTTGCTCTCCAGCAGGTGCGGCAATGTGGTGTGAACCGTGCGCCAGACGCCGTACAGGTCAACGTCGAGCACCCGCTCCCAGATAGCCGGGTCCATGCTTCGGCTGAAGCCCGGCGCGGCGATACCGGCGTTCGCGATGACCACATCGATCCGGCCGTACCGTTCGGCGATGGCCTCGACGGCCTGCCGCAGCGACTCGGTGTCGGTGACGTCTGCCTCCCACCAGCCGG
>JAWWOY010000737.1:0-9739 GCA_033851195.1 Kribbellaceae bacterium
CTGCGCCGACGATCATTGTGCTACGGGCTGTGACGAAGATGCTCACTGTGACGTCCCCAAACGATCCCACCCGCGGCCGCCTTTGAGAGCAGACCTTACGGAGCGTATCAGCCGAGTTCTCTCGCGGTGTCACCAAAGATCGGTGAGAGGAGTGTCATAGTCCCGATAGAAACATTTGAATATTGGCGCCGGGCGAGTCTAGATAGATGGGTGAACAACTACCAGAGCCCCGTGCTGACGGCAGCGGTAGTGGTGCATTTGGTGATTTGTTCCTTGCTGATCGCATTCCGCGACAGTTTCGACAATGCCAACGCGGCTCTTCTGTTCGCGCCGAGCACCGCCGGCCGGGCGAATGCGCCATTGCATAACCACGACGGTTCCGTGACGCGGGGGAGCCACGAGCTCAAGGTCGGGCGCGACGGACTGCCGTCCAACGCGGAGGTCGAGCTCGTCGTCAAGCATGCCGATATCGTCCGGGGCCGCTTCCTGCTGACTGCGGCGGCCCGGATCACCAGACCCGACCTGGAGCAGCGACTGGTCGCTGTGGCCTTTGCCGACCAGGTCGGTGCCGCCCTCTCATCCGACACCGCGGCGCATCCCTGAGGGCGGAACGGCACCAGTTGGCCTGCGGGAAGAACCACGTCCTGGGTGGCCACTGGACCCCGGCGTCGTACTCGCCCGATGAGTACGACGCCGCGCCGCGTCTACAAGCTGAGCACGACCTTGCCCGTCACGCGGCCGGTCTCGCTGAGTTCGTGGGCCTTGGCCGCATACTCCAGTGGGAAGTCGTCGTACGGCGGTGCGATCCGGGCCTGTTTCCTGACCGCGGCGGGGACTCCGGAAAGATTTGCGGTTCCTCAGGCGTTCTTAAGAGTGGGCCAGTAGTATCGCTGGTACGACTCACAGTGGGTCATCAGGAGGATGACATGCAGAGCAGTAACCCGGTCCTGAACCGGTCGAGTGCGTTCGCGCCTGGCCACGGCCAGGCTTATCCCGGTGCCGCTCCGTACGGACAGCCCGGTCAGTACGGCGGACCCGGTGTGCCCCCGCAGCAGTACGCCGCAAGCCGTCCGATGACGTTGGATGACGTCATCGTCAAGACAGCGACAACGCTAGGCGTCGTGGTGGTTTTCGCCGCGCTGGCCTGGTGGATGGTTCCCGCCAGCATCGTTACCCCGGTCTTCCTGGCCGGTGCGCTGGTCGCCTTCGGGCTGGCCATGGTGCTGTCGTTCTCGCGGCGGATCAACCCGGCGCTGGTGATGGCTTACGCCGCGGCCGAGGGTGTTTTCCTCGGGATCGGCAGCAAGTTCATCGCGAACTACGTGGGCAGCAGCAGTGTCGTCGTCCAGGCCGTGCTCGCGACGATGGTGACGGCCGCGCTGACGCTCGCGACATACAAGTATTTCAACGTCAAGGTGACGCCGCGGTTCACCCGGATGGTCATGGTCGCCACCATGGGCTTCGTCGGCGTGCTCGTGATCAACCTGGTGCTTAGCCTGTTCGGCATCGGCACCGGCATCTCCGGGATGGGCCCGATGGGTCTGCTGTTCGCCGCGATCGGTGCCGGTCTGGCCGTCTTCAACCTGATCCTCGACTTCGACATGATCGAGCGGGGTGTGGCTCAGGGCGCGCCGCAGAACGAGGCGTGGCGGGCGGCCTTCGGCCTGACCGTGACGCTGGTCTGGCTGTACTGGAACCTGCTCCGGATCCTCGCGATCCTGCGCGGTAACTAGTCCGAAGAAACAGCGAAAGCCTGCCCCTCCACCTGAAGGGGCAGGCTTTCGCTGTAAGTCTCCTGTTCGGCTCAGCCCATACGCCGGTGCGCCTTGAGCAGGTCCCACTCGTGCACAATGGCCGTGGCATGCCCGTGAGCGAGAGCGTACTCGCCGCTCAGCCATCGAACCCTGTCATCGAAGCGCAGGAACGACGGTCCGTCGTTCATCAGCCTGAACCACTCGGTCATCTCGCGTCCGGTGACAATGGGCACCTTCTCCACCAGCCGCTGGTGCGTCTCCTCGGAGTGGTTCATGCCCATTGTCGCCTCCCGTCGTCGGGGACATCTGCGTAGTTATCGACTGTGCACCTTGAGAACGTGACAGGCAAGACCTTCCAGATGAAAGTCTTCGCTCAGCGGACGCTCGATCAGCCTGCAGGCAAGGGTGCGGCGACCGTGCCGGTCTCGGGCAGGGCATCGACGACCTTGTCCACATCGGCCTTCGGATGCCTACGCCGGTGCCGGAGTTGGGCCCACCGGCCGCGGGGGCCGCGCTCGTTTCCGGCGACGCGGGTCGCAGCGACCTCGGTGCCGGCCGTGCGGACGGCCTGAACCGCAGCCTCGGCGATCGGCAGCACTGCCTCGCCACGAAATGCCTCTGGGTGGAGGAAGGACTCCGGGCCGACGCCGACAGCGGCGGCGACCGAGGGCAGCAGCGCAGCGGCTGCAGCCGCGTAGCCCGTGACCGACGGATGGAAGTTATCCGGCCCCCACATCGAGGGGTTGGTCCGGAACGCCTCGCTCAGCAACGATCCCATCGAGACCGTGCGGCCGCTGGCCTCGACCACCGCGATCGTCTGGGCAGCTGCCAGCCTGCGGCTCCAGGAGCGGGCAACCTGGCGCAGCGGCGGCATGATCGGCCGTACGACGCCCAGATCCGGGCAGGTGCCGACCACGACCTCGCAATGGGCGGCGCGCAGCCGGCGAACGGCACCGTCGAGCAGCCGGACGGACTGCGAGGGCGGCACCTGCGCCTTCACGTCGTTGACACCGATCAGGATCGCCGCGACATGTGGTCCGGCGAGCAGTGCGGTGTCGACCTGCGGAGCCAGGTCGATGGACTTGGCCCCCACCTTCGACACGTCGACCAGCCGGACCGGCCGCTTCGCCAGCTCGGCGAGACCGCAGGCGAGCAGGACGCCAGGGGTCTCGTCGGGCGAGGAAGTGCCGTATCCGGCCGCGCTTGAGTCCCCGATCATCGCAAGAGTGATCGGATGTCCTGGGTACCGGCCGTACAGTCCGTCGCCTCTGGCGGGATGCGCTTTCATCGGTCCGATGACGCGCCGGGCATAGCGGGCCTCTGCGGTCAGCACGCCGTACAGCGTGGCACCGATGAGTCCGAGTCCCCCACCACCGAAGGCTGCGGCCTGGGCCAGTCTCTTGGCAGCCCGGGCTTTGCTCATACATCAAGGATTACAGGTGGCGTCAACTTAGGGTTGCGACGCGCTTGTCCCATACAGTGAAATATGTGCGCTACGTAGACTCACTCCTGGACCTGGTCGGCAACACCCCGCTGGTGCGTCTTTCGAAGACCACCGACGGCGCCAAACCGTTGGTGCTCGCGAAAGTCGAGTATTTCAACCCCGGCGGGTCGGTGAAGGACCGGATCGCGGTCCGGATGATCGAGGCCGCGGAGGCCTCCGGCGAGCTCAAGCCCGGCGGCACGATCGTCGAGCCGACCTCCGGCAATACCGGCGTCGGCCTCGCGATGGTCGCCCAGGCCAAGGGCTACAAGTGCGTCTTCGTCTGCCCTGACAAGGTGAGCGAGGACAAGCGCAACGTGCTCAAGGCGTACGGCGCCGAGGTGGTCGTCTGCCCGACGGCGGTCGCGCCGGAGCACCCGGACTCGTACTACAACGTCTCCGACCGGCTGGTCCGGGAGATCCAGGGCGCCTGGAAGCCCAACCAGTACGCCAACGAGAACAACCCGCGCTCGCACTACGAGACCACCGGTCCGGAACTCTGGGAGCAGACCGAGGGCAGGATCACCCACTTCGTCGCGGGCGTCGGCACCGGCGGCACGATCAGCGGCACCGGGCACTACCTCAAGGAGGTCTCGGGCGGTCGGGTGCAGATCATCGGTGCGGACCCGGAGGGTTCGGTCTACTCCGGCGGCAGTGGCCGGCCGTACCTCGTCGAGGGTGTCGGCGAGGACTTCTGGCCGGAGACGTACGACAAGACCATCTGCGACCGGATCATCGAGGTGTCGGACGCGGACTCGTTCGCGGTGACCCGCAGGCTGGCCCGCGAGGAGGCGATGCTGGTCGGCGGTTCGGCCGGGATGGCGGCTGCCGCGGCGATTCGGCTGGCCCAGGAGCTCGATGATCCCGATGCGGTGATCGTCGTGCTGCTACCGGACGGCGGCCGGGGCTACCTGACGAAGGTCTTCAACGACGACTGGTTGGCGCAGTACGGCTTCCTGGCGCACGAGCGGCACGGGACGACGCTGGGCGAGGTGCTGGCGGGCAAGGACGGCAGCATGCCGCCGCTGGTGCACACGCACCCGCACGAGACGATCGCCGAGGCGATCGAGATCCTCCGCGAGTACGGCGTCTCGCAGATGCCGGTGGTCCGGGCAGAACCGCCGGTAATGGCGGCAGAGGTCGCCGGGGCGGTGTCGGAGCGGACCCTGATGGATGCGCTGTACTCGGGCAAGGCGCGGCTCGCCGACATGGTAGAGCAGCACATGGATTCGGCCCTTCCGTCGCTCGGCGCGGGGGAGCCGGTGACCAAGGCGGTCGAGCTGCTCGAGGATCGCGACGCCCTGATGGTGCTGGACGACGGCAAGCCGGTCGGTGTGCTGACCCGGCAAGACCTGCTCGGCCACTTGTCCATCAGCTGACTCGGAATCAGCGGTCGACCAGGGTGGGGATGACGGCGATCAGCACCGTGACGACGACGCCGATCAGGATGCCTGCTGTGCTCAGAATCTCGATGATCTCCATGACATCAAGAGTCGTCCGATCATGACCTGAAAACGTCGGTCCCAAGGCCGGTCTTGCCGTCATCCCGGGGTACTACCGGCTGCCTCCGCAGTACTACTCCAGTTGTCCGGGTGCCCTGACCGTTGACCTTTCGGAGGAGCACGGTCACCGGACCAGGACGTAGTCAGCCGGGTCCAGGCGGCGGGTGCGGCGCCAGTAGCCGACGGTGAAGTCCGGCCAGATGGTGGAGTTGCGGCCCTGGTCGTCCAAGTACCAGCTGTTGCAGCCGGACTGCCAGACGGTGCCCCCCAGCTTGCCCTGGACCACTTCCACCGACCGCTCCTGCACCTCCTCGCGCACCTCGACGTACGCCGCCTCGCGGGCGCGGAGCAGGTCGAGCGCCTGCATCACGTAGCGGACCTGCGCCTCGATCATGAACACCATCGACGAGTGCCCGAGTCCGGTATTCGGCCCTACCAGCAGGAAGAGGTTGGGGTAGCCGGCGACGGTGATGCCGAGGTGGGCGCCGATGCCGTCCCGCTTCCAGCCCTCGGCCAGGTCGGTGCCGTCACGGCCGAGGATGCGCATCCGGGTCAGGTTGCCGGAGACCTCGAAGCCGGTGCCGAGCACGATCGTGTCGCAACCGTATTCGACCCCGTCGTCCGTGATCACCCCGGACGGCGTGACCCGGGTGATCGGTGTCGTGACGACGTCCACGTTCTCGCGCGTCAGCGACGGATAGTAGTCGTTCGAAAGGAGGATCCGCTTGCAGCCGATCTGGTAGTCCGGCGTGAGCTTCGCCCGCAACTCCGGATCGCTGATCTGCTTGCGGAGGTGTCGTCTGGCCTGCAGTTCGAGGCCTTTCATCAGTTTCGGGTTGCCCGCGAACCCGGCGCCGCGGGCCTCGAGGCCCCAGTAGATGGCGTTCCGGATGGCTCGCTGGGCCGCCGGGAACCGCTCGTGCAGGCCGCGCTCGCGCGGACCGATCGCCCGGTCGGGCTTAGGCGTGATCCACGGCGCCGTGCGCTGGAACAGGTCCAGGTGCGCGACCTGGTCGGCGATCCGCGGTACGAACTGGATCGCGCTGGCGCCGGTGCCGATCACCGCGACCCGCCGTCTGGTGAGGTCGTGCTCGTGGTTCCACCTGGACGAGTGGAACGCCGTACCGGCGAAGGTGTTCAGGCCGGGGATGTCCGGCAGTTTGGCCTGGTGCAGGTTGCCGACTCCAGCCACCAGGACGCGTGCGCTGACGGTCTCGCTGCCATTCACCGTGACGGTCCAGCGTCCGGCTGACTCATCGAACGCGGCCTCGGTCACCTCTGCGCCGTACTGGATGTGGTCTGCGATGCCGTACTTCTCGGCGCAGTGCTTCAGGTAGGCGAGGATCTCCTCCCAGGGCGCGAACATCCGGGTCCAGTGCGGGTTCTGCTCGAACGAGAACGAATACAGATACGACGGTATGTCGCAGGCGCAGCCGGGGTAGGTGTTGTCCCGCCAGGTGCCGCCGAGGTCGTCGGCCTTCTCGTAGATGACGAAGTCCTCGATGCCGGCCTGCCGGAGCTTGATGCCCATGCAGAGACCGGCGAACCCGGACCCGATGATCGCGACCTCGGTCTGTGTCATAGAAGCGAAGGTTACCCGCGAGTCACCTATCTGTCAGTGGCGCAACTGGCAGTCGTCATGCCGGGAGCGTAGTGGTGGCCACCTGAACCAGAACGTCGTACCAGCCTGAGATGATCAGGCGGTGAGGACAATCGACCAATCCGCAGGCAAGTGGTTCCTCAGGCCGGACGAGCGGGGCAATCCCGGGACCGACATTGACCGGGTGGGCGATGTGGACGGGGCGTGGGTCGAGGGCAACCTGGTCCGGCCACTTATTCACGGCGCGACCTACTTCCGCCGACTGTACGACGAGCTTTGTGCGCTGCGGGCCGGCGACCGGGTCTACTTCACCGACTGGCGTGGGGACGCCGACGAGAGACTGCTGCCCGACGGCCCTACGATCGGCAGCGTGCTGTGCGACCTGGCCCGATCAGGGATCGAGGTGCGAGGGCTGCTGTGGCGCTCGCACTCGGACCACATGCAGTTCAACGCGCAGCAGAACCAGCGGCTCGGCACGGAGCTCAACGAGGCTGGTGCCGAGGTGCTGCTCGACCAGCGGGTACGACGAATGGCCTCGCACCACCAGAAGTTGTTCGTCGTCCGGCATCGGGGCGAACCGGAGCGGGATGTCGCATTCGTTGGCGGCATCGATCTGTCACACCAGCGCCGCGATGACGGCGAGCACCGAGGGGATCCTCAGCAGGCTCCGATGGATCGCCGGTACGGGGACCGCACGCCGTGGCACGATGCCGCTCTGGAGTTGCGCGGACCGGTCGTCGGCGACTTGCTCCGCACCTTCGTCGAGCGATGGGATGACGGACACCCGCTCGATCGGCGGACGCCGTACCGGATGATCGTGCAGCGGCTTGCGCGGATGCCGCGCCATCCCGAATCGCTGCCCGAGACGTTCCCCGATCCGCCGCCGGCCGGTCCGCACGCCGTACAGGTGTTGCGAACCTATGCCTACAAGCACCCTGGGTATCCGTTCGCGCCCGAAGGGGAGCGGAGCATCGCCCGTGCCTATGGCAAGGCCTTCGGTCAGGCGCGGAGGCTCATCTACCTGGAGGATCAGTACCTGTGGTCCGAGCTGATCGCGCGGGATATCAGTGAGGCGCTGGAGCGATCCCCTGAACTGCGCGTGATCATCGTCGTTCCGCGGTACCCGGATGCCGATGGTGCGGTGAGCGGACCGCCGGCGCGGTTCGGTCAACTACGGGCCGTCCGGATGCTGCAACGGACTGCGCCCGAACGGGTCGGGATCTACAACCTGGAGAACTCTGCCGGGGTGCCCATCTATGTCCACGCCAAGATCTGCATTGTCGACGACGTGTGGTTCACCTGCGGCTCGGACAACTTCAACCGCCGCTCCTGGACGAGTGACAGCGAACTGACGTGCGCCGTCCTGGACGCGACACCTGACGGGCGGGAGCCTGCTGCTGACGGCGCCCGCCGGCTCGCTCGCGACCTGCGGCTGGAGGTGTGGTCCGAGCATCTGGGACTGCCTGGAGACGAACCGGCGCTGCTCGATCCCTTGACGGGCTTCGAGCACTGGCGGCGTACTGCGGCAGAGCTGGATGCCTGGTACGCCGGCGGCAAGAAGGGCGAGCGTCCGCGTGGGCAGATTCGCCGCCACGAGCCGCAACGAGTGAGCCGGCTGCAGGCACTCTGGGCAGAGCCGATCTATCGGCTCATCTACGACCCAGACGGCCGGCCCCGCAAAATGCGCCGCCGAGGCGAGTTCTGACCGATGTGCGCGGGCAAGATGCATGACGATGACGCCGACTCAACCCGCCTCTTGGCGCTTAGAAGGGGCTCAGGGCCTTGCGCTGGGTCGGGGTAAGGCGGTCGGGTCTGGCCTCGATGGTGTAGATGCCGGGCTCGGTACGCCGGAGGGCGACCGGATCGGTGATGTCCGGGTGTTGTTCGGCGTCATGGAGAGCATTGGTGACGCGGTCCGGGGGCCAGTCCAGCGCGGTGGCCAGTTGGTCTGCCGTGAGTGGGGCGACGGCATGCACGAGTGCGGCGAGCACGGTCAGCGTGTCATCGAAGACGGCTGCGGTGGGGCCGCCGGCCATGTCGTCGCTGAGCTGTGTGAAGAACTTGCCCAGCTGATCCAGCCGGGCTCCGGCGGGTGTGGCGGTGTCGAGGATCTCGGCTCCCTGTTGAGCGATATTCGCCAACATCGCGTTCGTTCGGGCGCTCGTCATCCAGGTCCGGAGCCAGGTGTCGTCGTCGATGATGTAGCGCTCGCGGCGTCGCCGGGGGTCACGTTCGCGCCGGACCAGCTCCAGCCCTTCGAGGTAACCGATCGCTTTGGAGACCGACGCGGGGCTGACCCGCAGTTGGTGGACCAGTTCGGCGGCGGTCAGGGCGCCGGCGTCAGTCGTGACCAGGCAGGCGAGCACTCGGGCAGCCATTCGGGGGAGCCCCGTCTGGACCATCAGCGCAGCGAAGTCCTCGGCGAAGCCACGCACCGCCTCAGGATCGCGCCCGTACGCATCGACAGCGGCCGGTAGCTCTGGGGGCGAGGCCGGATTGCGTCGCCGGGCACGCCATCCAGTGGCCTGGTGGGCGTGGTCCGACCGGTAGCCGTCCGAGCCGCCGTTTCGGGCCACCTCCCGGCTGATGGTTGACGTCGGCCTGCCCAGCCGCCGGGCGATCTCGGCGTACCCGAGTGCTTCGGCCAGCCCTGCGGCGATGAGCCGGCGGTCCTCGTTGGTCAGCCTGCCTCCCGGCATCCGCGTCCGCCTCTTCCTGGTCGATGGTCCCGCCCAGTGTGCGTTCACTCTCAGCGCATTGCAACGACCGGCGCTGTAGGGATGTTGCATTCAGCCACAATGTCATTGCAATAGTTGGCCATTAACCATCGAGATCAAGCGGGAATCATCGCGATTTGGCGTTGACGCATTGTGAAATGCAACGTAGCTTTCACGACTGTTTGAAGGAGAGCGAGCGGGCCTGGAGCAGATGGAGATGAGATGGTGATGAGCGAGGAAGTCGTGCTCGATGTCGACGGCCTGCGGATGCGTTACGGCGCGAACGACGTCCTGCACGATGTGACGTTCCAAGCGCGCCATGGCGAAGTGCTGGTCCTGTTGGGGCCGAACGGGGCAGGCAAGACCTCCACGATCGAGATCCTGGAAGGTTTCCGGATGCGCTCCGCCGGCCGGGTCGAGGTGCTCGGCGCGGATCCGGCGTACGGCGACGAGCAGTGGCGGGCGCGACTGGGGGTTGTCCTGCAGTCCTGGCGCGACCACGGCAAATGGCGGGTGCGTGAACTGCTCGCGCAACTCGGTTCGTACTACGCCTGCTACTCCACCGAGCTGACCAAACGGCCATGGGACGCGGACGAACTCGTCGCCGCGGTCGGCCTGACCGAGCACGCGAACAAGAAGATCAGGATGCTCTCGGGTGGGCAGCGGCGCAGGCTGGATGTTGC
>JAWWOY010000780.1:0-4209 GCA_033851195.1 Kribbellaceae bacterium
ATCGCCAGCCCGATCACGACCTCGGCCGCGGCCACCACCATCACGAAGAAGGCGGCGATCTGGCCGTCGAGGTTGCCGTTCTGGCGGGCGAAGCTGACGAACGCGAGGTTGGTCGCGTTCAGCATCAGCTCCACGCACATGAAGACGACGATCGCGTTGCGGCGCACCAGCACGCCGAGCGCGCCGATGCTGAACAGCATCGCCGACAAGACGATGTACGGCTCGGTGCTCATGCGTCACTTCCCTTCTCTTCTTCTTCCAGGAAGGGGTCCTCGCCGGCCTCGAGCTTGATGACGTCCTCGACGTCTCTGTGCTGGTGCCCCTCCGGGAGCACAGTGCCACGGGCCTGCAGCACCCGCGAAACCGAGGTCGGTGCGATCGACCCGTCCGGCAGCAGCGCCGGGGTGTCGACGGCGTTGTGACGAGCCAGTACGCCGGGCGTCGGCAGCGGGCCCGGGTGCACGCCGAGCTCGGCGTACTTGCGGAGCCGCTCCTCGGCGAGGTCGCGCTGGGTCAGCTTCTTGGTCAGCCGCTCGCGGTGCGCCAGCATCATCGCGCCCATCGCCGCGGTGATCAGCAGCGCCGAGGTGACCTCGAAGGCGAAGACGTACTTGCCGAACAGCAGTTGGGCGATGCCCTTCGGGTTCCCGTCCGGCTGGGCCTGCCCGAGGCCCACCGGGTTGCCGTACTTGGTGCTGCCGACCGCGAAGATCAGCAGGACGGCGATGCCCAGGAAGGCCAGTCCGGCCAGCAGCCGCTGGCCCCGGATGGTCTCGACCAGCGAGTCGGACGCGTCGACACCGACCAGCATCAGCACGAACAGGAACAGCATCAGGATGGCGCCGGTGTAGACGATGATCTGTACGGCGAACAGGAACGGTGCGTCCTGCGCTGCGTACTGGATCGCCAGGCAGATCATCACGGTGGCGAGCAGCAGCGCCGAGTGCACCGCCTTGCGGACCAGGATCATCCCGATCGCGGCCAGCACCATGATCGGCGCCAGCATCCAGAAGGCGAAGTCGCCGCCGGTGACCATGGGGATCACTTGTCGCCACCACCCTCGGTGGGTACCGCTGCCCCGGTCAGCCCGAGGTAGTAGTCCTTGTCGGTGGCGCCGAGCTGCATCTCGTGCGGCGGCTCCTCCATCCCGGGGAGGAGCGGCGCGAGCAGGTCCTTCTTCTCGTAGATGAGGGACTCGCGGGTGCGGTCTGCCAGCTCGTACTCGTTCGTCATCGTCAACGCCCGGGTCGGGCAGGCCTCGATGCACAGACCGCAGAGGATGCAGCGCAGGTAGTTGATCTGGTACACCCGGCCGTACCGCTCACCCGGGGAAAAACGACCGGATCCACCGCCTGTGTTTTCAGAGTTGTCTGCACCCTCGACGTAGATCGCGTCGGCCGGGCAGGCCCAGGCGCACAGCTCGCAGCCGATGCACTTCTCCAGCCCGTCCGGCCAGCGGTTCAGCTGGTGCCGCCCATGGAAGCGCGGCGCGGTCGGCTTCTTCTCGAACGGGTACTCCTCGGTGAACACCCTCCGGAACATCGTCCGGAAAGTGACGCCGAACCCCGCTACTGGGTCCCATAGGGACTCTTTCACGCTAGCCACGGCTGACTTCCTCGCTCCTACTTGCAGACTCGACGAGAGGTGGGGGGACCGGGAACCCGCCGGCGAAGGGGTCGAACTCCTTCGGCTGAGGCTCGGCCTCTGGTTCCTTCTTCTGGGGCAGGAACATCGTGATCACCGCGATCAGCGCGACGATGCCGGCCGCAATCAGCAGGTAGTTCCGCTGGAAGCTGACCTCCCGGCCGACCGCCCGGACGGTGGCGACCAGCAGGATCCAGCCCAGCGAGACCGGGATCAAGACCTTCCAGCCGAGCTTCATGAACTGGTCGTAGCGCAGCCGGGGCAGGGTGCCGCGCAGCCAGATGTAGAAGAAGATGAAGCACATCATCTTGGCGACGAACCACAGCACCGGCCAGAAGCCGGAGTTCGCGCCGCTCCAGATCGAGATCGGCCACGGGGCCCGCCAGCCGCCCAGGAACAGCGTCGTCGCCAGCGCCGACACGGTCGCCATATTGATGTACTCGGCGAGGAAGAACATCGCGTACTTCATCGAGGAGTACTCGGTCAGGAAGCCGGCCACCAGTTCGCCCTCGGCCTCCGGCAGGTCGAACGGCGCCCGGTTCGTCTCGCCGATCATCGAGATCACGTAGATGACGAACGACGGGAACAGCAGGAACGCGTACCAGCCCGGGATCGGGATGTTCGCACCGAGCAGGCTGATCGACTGGTGCGACCCCTGAGCGGCGACGATGTCCGAGGTGGACAGCGAACCGGAGAACAGGAAGACGCCGACCAGTGCCAGGCCCATCGCGACCTCGTAGGAGATCATCTGGGCGCTCGACCGCAGCCCGCCGAGCAGCGAGTACGTCGAGTTGGACGACCAGCCGCCGAGCACGATGCCGTAGATGCCGATCGACGCGATCGCCATCACGTACAGCACCGAGACGGGCAGGTCGGTGATCTGCAGCCGGGTGTAGGTGTCGGTGAACGGGATCTTCACCGTCGGCCCGAACGGGATCACCGCGAAGGTCATGAAAGCCGGGATCGACACGATCACCGGAGCCGCGACGTAGACGAACTTGTCCACGTTCCTCGGCATGATGTCTTCCTTGAACATCAACTTCATGCCGTCGGCCAGCGACTGCAGCAGGCCGAACGGGCCATGCACGTTCGGGCCGACGCGTTGCTGCATCCGGGCCACCACACGCCGCTCGAACCAGATGTTGAACAGCGTCAGCACGACCAGGAAGACGAACACCAGCAACACCTTGAGGCCGACGACCCACCAGGGATCGTGGCCGAAACCGGCGTCCGGCACGTCAGCTGTTCCCAGTGCCAGGGCGATCTGACTCATGCGTTCCCTCCGGCGATCGTGACGATCGAGCCATGGTCGGCGTGCAAGGCCCGGCGTACATGGGAGTCGGCCGAGTTGGCCGGCAGCCAGACGACGTTATCGGTCATCGGGGTGACCAGGACCGGCAGCCGGATCGACCCGGCGCCGGTGCTGACCACGAGTTCGTCGCCGTCTTTCACCCCGACCCGGTGCGCGGTGGTCCGGGAGATCCGGGCCACGGCCCGCCTGGCGGTGGCGACCAGGTACGGCTCGCCGTCGTTGCTGCGGCTGTCGTCGATCAGCATCCGCCAGGTGGCCAGCCGGGTCGAGTCGAACGCGCCCTGACCAGGACCAGGCTGGTACGTCGGCTCGGTGGCGCGGTCGCCGTCCCACCGGCCCAGCTCGTCAAGCTCCTTCTTCGCCCCGGCAGGGGTGCTGAAACCGAGCGACAGGCCCATCTCCTTGGCCAGCGCGGCCAGCGCCCGGACGTCCGGCATCGCGGCCGGCATCTTCAGCACCACCGGGAACGGCCGCTCGCGACCCTCCCAGTTGACGAAGGTGCCGTCCTTCTCCGCGGGGGGCACGACCGGGAAGACCACGTCGGCGTGCTCGGTGACCTGGGAGTTGCGAACCTCGAAGCTGACCACGAACGGCGCGGCTTCCAGCGCGGCCAGCGCCGCGGCCGGGTCGGGCAGGTCGTCGATCTCGACACCCGCCACCACCAGAGCCTGCAGCGAGCCGGCCTCGGCCAGGATGCCGGTGGTGTCCCGGCCGGCCGTTGCCGGCAGGTTCTCGACACCCCAGGCGGCCTGCAGGTCCACCCGGGCGGCCGGGTCGGAGACCAGCCTGCCACCGGGCAGCAGGGCCGGCAGACACCCGGCGTCGAGCGCACCGCGATCACCTGCGCGACGCGGGATCCAGGCAAGCTGGGCACCGGTGTTCAGTGCCAGCTGGAGTGCCGCGGACAGCGCACCCGGCACGGTGGCCAGGCGTTCGCCGACGATGATCACCGAGCCCGCATCGAGCGAATCCAGCGCAGCCGCGCCGGCTTCGCCCATGCTCTTCAGGTCGGCCAGCACGGCGGCCTCGGTGCCCGGGGCGGTCGGGACGACCTGGCCAGATAGCTTCTCCACCCCGCGGGACGCGAAAGCCGCCAAGGTGAAGACCTTGGTGCCGTGCTTCCGGACGCCCTTGCGCAGCCGCAGGAAGACCGCCGGCGACTCCTCCTCCGGTTCGAACCCGGCCAGCAGTACGCTCCCGGCCCGCTCGAGGTCGGCGAACGTCGTACCGAGTCCGGTGCCCGCCACCGCGGC
>JAWWOY010000822.1:0-11677 GCA_033851195.1 Kribbellaceae bacterium
GCCGCATCAGCCCGGCCTGCTCGAACTCCTGGGCCCCGGTGACGGGCCCTGCCTGGACCTCGGCTGCGGTACCGGCCGGAACTTCGAGACCATCCGGGCGAGTGGGCGCAGCATTGTCGGGGTGGACGACTTCAGCAGCTGCCTCCAGGAGGTGGTGCGAGTCCTGCGGCCTGGCGGAACGCTGGTCTGCTACGGCGTTCATCCATGCTTCAACGGCCCTCACGTCGTGTACCAGGAGGACGGCAGTCGGCTGATCTACACCACCTACCGGACGCCTGGCTGGCACGAGCCGGCGCCGTGGTGGGGTGAGGACGGGATCCGCAGACGCGTCGGAATGCGGCATGTCCCGCTGGCCGACTTCCTCAATGCGTTCCTACACACGGGTCTGACGATCGACTCTTCGAGGAGCCGGGTGGCGTCGCCATCCCGCACGCGTTGGCTGTCAAGGCAAGGAGGGGCTGACGCGGTGCTACGTGCCACGCGGCCACGGACGCGCTGAACGACCCACCTTGAAGGTCACCGCCGTGGCCGCCGAACCCCACAGCTCCCCGTGCCGTCGAGATCGTGCGCCGCGTCGACCGGCACGAATTCGTTCGGTACGCCGAACGTGTCGATGTCCCAGTCGGAACCGGCGACCCTCGTTCGAGCGGTCGGTGAATCTCACGTCGGGTTCGGCGTACCGGTTCAGGTAGGCGTTCCGGCGCCGCACGCGGGAAGATCAGGTTGTGGCTTCGACCCCGGCGCCTTCCGGCAGTAGGGCCATGAGCTGTTTCGTGTGGCCGGGCAGCTCCACTTCTGCGAGGCCGGTGATTAGGTCCCTCAGCGGCACGGGCTGATCGACCAGCACCATGTCGTTGGACAGGAGCAGGGTGGGCACCGATGTGTCGAGTTCGGCCTCGCTCAGCATCGGTCCGCCGAGTGCGCAGAGGGCGTCTCCTTGGAGACGGATGCGGTCCCGGAGGCCCGTGTTGCCGCCGGCGAGCGCGATGACGCGGTCGATGGTCCAGGTGTCGAGTGCTATGCGGTTGTCGTACGTCGCGATTGCTCCCGTAGCGACAGAGGAGACGGTTGCGATGGTGGTGGCGTTGACGATGGCGACGTGCGCGAGGATCTGGTCAGCGTTCCACTCGCCAGCCGGCGGGACGGGGCTCGTGTCGCCAGAGTCAGCCACTGTGGCAGCAGCGTCCAGCAGTGCACGGTAGGCGTCCCGAAGCGGGGTGGTGTCCATCATGTTTTCGTCTTTCTGCAGTCGTACGCGGAGTGGTACGGGACGGGCTGTGGCGACCGCCGTCTCAGGCGTGCGCGGGGGACATCTCCCATGGCGCTTGCGGGAGGATCTCGCCGGTCTCGAGCAGCGACTTGAGGTTCGCCAGCACGGCCGGCCATCCATGCGAAATGCCGCTGAGCATCGCCTGGTTGGCGAGGTTCTCGTGAGTCACGGTGAGGCGGACGATGTCGTGGTGCGGTTCGACGAGGAAGGTGACGACCGACGGTTCTCTTGGCGGTTCGGCGTCAGGGGCGTCGTCGAAGGTGATGACCAAGCGCGTCGGGGGCTCGGCCTCGATCACTCGACCGACGACATCGACGAGGCCTGATCCGTCGACGCGTTGGTGCTCCCAGTTCGAGCCCGGCTGCCAGTCCGAGACGTTGGCGTGTCCCCAGTAGCGCGCCGTCAGGTCTGCGTCCGTCAGGGCTTGCCACACCTGCTCTGCGCTTGCGCGGATGTAGGTGACATAGACGTAGGTCGGCACGGACGTGGGTCCGTTGGTCATGGCGTACTCCTCTGCCTGGTTCTTGATAGCACTGATCGCTTGCAGACGGGGCTTGTCGAACCCCGAGATCCAGCGCTCCTCGATCTCGTGGACCGGCGCTGGGTTGAGGTAGTGAAGCCGCTCCCGTCCGCGCCGTACAACGGTCACGAGGTTGGCCTGCTCAAGGATGTCGAGATGCTGTGTCGCCGACTGGCGCGCCATGTCCAAGCGTTCGCACAACTCGCGCAGCGTCTGGCCGTTGTGCTCGCGCAGACGGTCAAGCAGGAGTCGTCGGGTGGGGTCGGCCAGCGCTTTGAAGACCGAGTCCATCGCTCTCGCTTCGAGGCTCACGCTCCGATTATGCAGGTATTTACCTGCATATGTCCACAATGAGTCGTCTTCGCGGTCATGGAGCGAACTCGTAAGGAGAAGGTCGTCGGTTGGATTCCGACAGGCGGCTCCACCAAAACCGCAGGTCAGCGGACCATTGCGGTGCGTGGGGTTTCGTCAGGGCGTGTCGGCGTGGCGCAGGTTACAGCCGGGCTACCACCTGGGACACCGAAGTACGGGGCAGGTCCGGGAACTCGGCCCTCAACGCCTCGTCTTGGCGAGTCGACAGGTTGTCCATAGCGAGCGAGGCGCGCGACTGTCGCGCTATCTCGGGGCGAACCCGCCCGATCGTGTTCGCCATGAGGTGCAGCATCGGCCGCGGGACCCGGCGGGGACTGCCGGCCCAGCCCCGGTGGGCCATCACCATCTGCGCGAGCTGCGTGAGCGTGATTGGCTCCGGTCCGCAGATCTCCAGGACGCGGCCTCGCAGGGAGTCGTCGAGTACCGCTCGCTCGGTCAGCGCGGCCACGTCGTCGACACCCACCCACGAGATCGGGTTGTTGCCGCGTCCGAACACCAAAGGCCTGCCAGACGACCCGGCAGTCTGGGTCATGAGGTCGGCCCAGGTCTCGGCACACGCTTCCGGTCGTACAATCGTCCACTGGCACGACCCGGTACGCAGACGCTGCTCAGCGGCGTACTTCATGCGGAAGAGTTCCATGGGGCTGTTGGCTCCGGCACCGAGCACCGAGACCAACACGAACGCGGCACCCTGTGCTTCCGCGGCCTCGATGAGGCTGATGTTGCCGTCCCGGTCGACACTCTCCGGGGTGACGTGATCCGGGCCGACGAATCCCTGCACGGTCGATACCACCATGTCGACCCCGTCCATGGCGTCGGCAAAGCTGGCCGGATCGCGGACGTCACCGTGGACGACCTCGACCTTCTCCTCCAGCCGGCTGGCGGGGGAAGTCAAGCCACGGCTCATCACTCGCACTCTGAGATCGCGGCGGCACAGGGCATTGGCGACGTGGCTTCCCAGGCGTCCGGTGCCGCCCGCTATCAGGATCATGGCCGGGGGCCTGTGAGCATCTCGTGGACGGCCTGATCAGTGTCCACGTCAGCCTGGTCGACTGGCTCGAGATAGAAACGCACGGCGCGGGCACGGTCGCCCTCGACGGTGAACAGCATGACCCCGCGCATCAAGTACTCGGCGCCGTCGAGCCGCGTGCCTCGCATCTCCCACTCCGACCACACGAGGTCGCCGCTCTGGTGGCTGCGGAGGATCTTCGTGGTGATGTCGGGAACGGTGGCGAAGATCTGAGTCCAGTTGCGCCGCACCTGCTCGCGACCGCGAAAACCGCGAGCCGGGTGAACAGGACTCTCGTTGACGTACTCCTCGGCGAAGCACTCGACCAATCTGTCGATGTCGTGGGAGTTCGCGGCGGCCGAGACGCGATGTGCGACGGTGAGGAACTGCTCTCCTGGGTGCTTCATGGGCCCCCCTTAATTTGATACAGTCCTCTGTATCTAATTTTGGAGTGTGATCCGGCTTGGTCGGCCCTGTCAAGGCCCAGCGCCCCTACGACTCCTCCCGCCGGAGAGACGCTGCTCTGACTCGCAGGAAGAAGATGCTCGAAAGTGCCCGGGCACTCTTCCTGCGCTCCGGATTCGCGGGCACCACGGTGGCGGCGATCGCGTCGGAAGCAGGCGTCTCCCAAGAGACGGTGTACAAGACCTTCGGCGGCAAGACCGGGCTGGTGGAGGCGCTGTACCGGCAAGGCCTCCAGGGCCGAGGACCGGTTCCCGCCTATCAGCGCTCCGACGGCTTGCGCACGAAGTCTGACCCTCACGAAGTTGTCCGAGGATGGTCACGCCTCGCCGTGGAGGTCGGCCCTCGGGTCAATCCGATCCATCTGCTAGTCCGGGATGCAGCGCTGGTGGACCCTGGACTAGCTGACCTCCTCCGCGAGATGGACGAGGACCGGAACGCCCGAATGACCGAGAACGCGCGGTACCTGCAACAAGCCGGGCATCTGCGCGCGGGTCTCGATGTGCACGCGGCCGCTGACGTGATGTGGTCAGTGACCTCCCCAGAGATGTACGAGCTGCTCGTGGTTCGTCGCGGCTGGTCGCTCGAGCGTTGGGCCGATTACGTGTACAGCACGGTGTCAGGACTGCTGCGGTCAAGGAGTGCGTAGCCGGTCGGCCGCCCGCAACCTAGATCAAGACGTATTCGCGTGGCGAGGGGGTGGCAGCTAGTCGAGCGTCCGGGGCAGGCCGAAGTACGGCGCCAGCGCCGACTCGAACCGGGTGATCTCGCAGATCCTGTGGCCGGCGAGGGCGACCACTTCAACGCCCGTGACATGCAGGCCACCCGTGATCGGGTCGCGGACGTACTCGCCCCACGCGGGCTGGCCGTTCGCCCGGACCGGCACCATCCGGGCGATCCCCCGCCGATGAGCGGCGGTCGCGGTGAAGAAGCGATGCACCGCCGCGGTCCCGCGGTACTCGAACGGCAGGGGCGGCATCCGCACCCACGCGTCGTCGGTCATCAGCGCGAGGAGCGCGTCGACGTCCAGTTCGGTGAAGGCCGCGACGAACCGGTCCAGCAGCGCACGCTCCTCGGGCGAACCCGGTGGCGGCGGGGGCGGGCCTGGCGAGCGGGCCGCGTCCATCGTCGCGCGGGCGCGTTTGAGGGCGCTGGTGACCGCGTCCTCGGTGAGCCCGAGCACCCCGGCGGTCTCACTTGCGCGGTACCCGAGCACGTCCCGCAGTAACAGCGCGGCGCGCTGGTTCGGGGGCAGGAACTGGAGGGCGGTGACGAACGCGAGCGAGATCGACTCGCGGGACTCGTAGCGGGCCTCGGGCCCGGGCGCCTGGTCAGACAGCCCCTCCAGCAGCGCGTCGGGATACGGCTGCAGCCACGGCACCTCACCCAGCCGGGTCGGCTCCGGCGGCGGTACGGGCAGCCGCGCCGCGGTCACCGGCCGCCGTTCGGACGACCGCAGAAGGTTGAGGCACCGGTTGGTGGCGATGCGGTACAGCCAGGTGCGGACCGACGCGCGACCCTCGAAGCCGTCGATGCCTAGCCACGCCGCCAGCAGCGTCTCCTGCAGCGCGTCCTCGGCGTCCTGCAGCGAACCGAGCATGCGGTAGCAGTGCACCTGCAGTTCGCGGCGATGCGGCTCGACCAGGGTCGCGAACGCGTCCCGGTCGCCGGCGCGCGCCCGCTGGAGCAGTTCTGCCGACATCTGCCACCTCCGTCCAGATCCTCTCACTCGTACTGACACCGGCGGCCTGCAGAACTGGTCACAGTCGGTGCGCCCAGTTTCGGGCGTGCGCCGTGTCTGTCCCTGTGAACGCGTCCACACGCAGCCGAAGTGGCAGCGGTGTCGGACGGTCCATAACTATCAGGAGGATGTAATGACAATCGAAAACAAAGCAGTACTGGTCACCGGGGCCAATCGCGGCATCGGGCAAGCGCTGGTCGAGGAAGCCTTGAGGAGAGGCGCGAAGCGTGTGTACGCCGGTACTCGTCAGCCCTTGGCCCGCTCGGATGGGCGGGTAATGCCCCTGACCCTGGACGTGACCAATGCGGCGCAGACTCAGGCAGCTGTCGCGAGGGTCGAGTCTCTCGATGTCCTGATCAACAACGCCGGCGTGGGGCTTTACGATGACCTCAGTGATCGTGCCGCGCTCGAACAGAGCCTCGCCGTCAATCTCTTCGGCCCGTATGGCGTGACCCAGGCCTTGCTGCCGTTGCTGACTCGTTCTCGGGGAGCCATCGTCAACGTTCTGTCGCTGGCGGCCTTTGCCGCCTTGCCGATTATGCCGTCGTACTCGATCTCAAAGGCTGCCGCGTTCTCCCTGTCACAATCGCTACGGGCTCTTCTGGCCGGACGGGGCGTGACGGTTCATGCCGTCCTAACCGGCCCCGTGGACACCGACATGACTCGAGGCCTCGACATACCGAAGGCCTCTCCGGAGTCCGTTGCGCGAGCCATCTTCGACGGAGTGGAGAAGGGGGACGACGACATCTTCCCCGATCCCATGTCAGCGTCCATGGCGGAGAGCTGGCGCAGCGGTGCGACCAAGGCGCTCGAGCGCCAGAATGCGGCGCTCGTAGCACCAATGCCCGTCACGTTATGAGCAACACAAAGGACACGGCGCAAATTCGGGGCAGGCCGCGCTGATAACGACGCTCGGGCAGATCAGCCAAACGCGGTCACGACGAAGACCTTGAGATTTGATCGTCGCCTCAACGAGAGCAAAGGATAATCGATATGGAAGACATCCTAAAAAATAAGACCGCAGTGGTCTACGGAGCAGGTTCCATAGGTGGAGCTGTAGCTGTGGCGTTTGCTAAGGCTGGGGCTACTGTATTTGTAGCCGATCAGAATGAGCACGTACTCAAGAAACTCGCTGACGGCGAAAATATACAGACAGAGCGATTGGATGTGCTCGACAAGGATGCAGTTGCTGCTTTTGTAGCGTCAGCCGTCGAAAAGACCGGCCATGTTGACATCTCATTTTGCGCCACCTCGACTCATAAACCGGGTGGCGAGCAAGGCGCCGCGCTGACAGAGTTAAGCTATGAAGACTTCTCGATGCCAATTATTGATTACACGAAAGCAACGTTCAATACCGCAAACGCGGTATATCCGTACATGGTAGGGCAACACTCCGGCGTAATTATAGGCATTACGGCAGTTGTTTCTGAAGTTCCTTTCCCCTACACGGCGGGCTTTGGTGCAGCATGGGCAGCTGTTGAAGCGATGCTTCGCTTGTTGGCAGCAGAATTGGGGCCGCATGGCGTTCGTACCGTCTGCCTCCACTCGGCTGGTTCGGACGGCGCGGCCGACAAGACGCTCGCCCATACCAACCCTGAGTTCGATGAACGCGCCGAAAGATGGGGCCAACGCTGGAGGAGCCGTAATCTTCTGGGCAAGGCTCCTACTTTGGAAGAAGTTGGTAATATGGCGGCCTTTATGGCATCCGATCTAGCAGGCGTAACGACTGGAACTACAATAAGCCTGAACGCCGGCATGGTAAATCATTAGGGCGTATGAAATCAGAGCTACTCGTGTTCCAGCAACTTCTTGACACGCTGACCTCAAGAAGATTGGGGCCATTCGGCTCGGTCGCGATCGCGCGGCCCGGGGCGGTCGGACCGATCGTCGCAGAGTGGGTACCCTGGGTCGCGCTGTGGACGTCGATCGACTCGGGGCACGTCACGCCCTCATCTCGGTCATCGCCGCCACCTCGTACGGCGAGACCCACGGCCGCCACCTCGGACGGCGAGACCCACCGCCCCGACCTCGCGACACCTCGACAAGGGCTGACCACCCGCTGTCCTGGCGGTCTGACTGTCGCTCGGCTGCTGCGAGCGGACAACATGTAGCCGGCAGGCCTTGAGCTGACGGCACCCGGTCACGATCTGGTCAGTGATTCGAGGCAATTTCAAACTCACGCTGGCGCCCTTGTGGTCTGTCGCGTACCGGCGCATGGTCGAAGCAGGGATCAGCTATGCGCAGGTCTCACCGCTCAGACACCCTGCGACGCCCGATCGCAACCGGTGAACGGAATCGCGGCGGCGGCCATGACCAAACGAAACACACGACGTCTCAGGGATGCTCGACCGACGCGGCCGCCACCGCCAGCTGCAGAATGACAGCAGCAACACCTTTAGGGGAACACCAGATGATGCGTCGTCTTGCCATGCTCACTGTCACTGCGCTCGTCGCGGTTACGTCTTCGCTGGTGGCTGTTACGCCGGCCGACGCCGCGCGGGTGGTTCAGTTCACGCGGATCCAGTACGACTCGCCGGGTTCCGACACCGGTTCGAACGCCAGCCTGAACCGCGAGTACGTCCAGGTGAAGAACGGCACCACGCGGACTGTCAACCTGTACCGCTGGTACGTGCGGAGTGCCCGTACTGGGGATGTCTACCGGTTCGCGTCCAACTTCTATCTGAGGCCCGGAGCGACGGTGACCATCCGCACCGGAAAAGGCACCAACACCGCCACGACCCGGTACTGGGGCCGTACCAGGTACGTATGGAACAACACCCGCGACACGGCGTACCTGCGCACCTCGAGCGGTGCGCTTAGGTACTCGTGCAGCTGGACGAGGACGGGACCGGGCTACAAGTACTGCTAGTCACCCCGACCCGAGGTGGACGATAGCCGGCCATCGGCACCCTTTGGCACGTCCGCGTGCGTCAGCTGAACTTGATCCGGAATCCTAGTTAGCCAAGGCATATGACGGGGTACTCCGGTCAGCCACCGACCGTCTCGGTCGGCTGCACCAGCAGCGTTTGTGCGGCTGGTGGCCAGGCTGTGAAAGGGAACTCGAGATGGCTGACATCAATACAGGCAGGATGACCGCGACGACGCTCCAGAAGGTTGCCACGGTGGTGGCGGCGGTATTCCTTGCGGTAGGAGTGCTGGGGTTCATTCCTGGAATCACCACCAACTACGGCACCATGGACTCCGCCGGACACCACTCCGGGGCGATGCTGCTCGGAATCTTCCAGGTATCCGTGCTGCACAACATCGTGCACCTGCTGTTCGGCATCGTGGGACTGGCTTTGGCGAGGTCGTTCTCGGGTGCCCGGGCCTACCTGATCGGCGGCGGAGTCGTGTACGCCGTGCTGTGGGTCTACGGCCTGGTCGTGGATGACACGAGCTCGGCGAACTTCGTTCCAATGAACACGGCTGACGACTGGCTGCATCTGGCGCTCGCAATGGGCATGATCCTGCTAGGCGTGCTGCTCGGACGGGAGGCGGTGACGAGATACACCGAGCGCCCTCGTTGAATCGCGGCGAACTCATGCGGATTGTGATCACCGGCGCGAGCGGCAACGTGGGTTCTGCGTTGCTGCGCCGGCTGACGGCCACGGATGACTACGCCCTCGTCGGGCTCGCGCGACGGCTTCCTGGCGACGGGCCAGGCGGCGGCCAGGTGCGGTGGATCTCGGTCGACCTTTCGGAGGAGGCCTGTGCGGGAGTGCTGCGGGAGGCCTTCCGCGGGGCCGACGCGGTGGTGCATCTGGCGTGGGGATTTCAGCCCTCGCACGATCTGCGGTATTTGGAGGCGCTCGGTGTTGGGGGCACTCGACGGGTTCTTGCGGCGGTGGCCTCCGCCGGCGTTCCGCACCTGGTGCACATGTCGTCGGTGGGTGCGTACTCACCCAGACGCGACGACAGCCCGGTCGACGAGGATTGGCCGACCGGAGGGGTGCCGAGCTCTCCCTATAGCCGTCACAAGTCCGCGGCCGAGCGTCTACTCGACGCGCACGAGCGGCTCGGTCGCGGCACGCTCGTCACCCGGCTGCGTCCGGGGATCGTGGGACAGCGGTCGGCCGGGAGCTCCCTGTTGCGGTACGGCGTCCCCGCGCTCGTGCCCGCTAAAGCGATCGGCCTGCTCCGCGTGCTTCCCCTGGACCGTGGGCTGGCCATCCCTATGGTGCATGCCGACGACGTGGCAGCTGCGATCGAGCGCGTTCTGCGTCGGAAGGTGGCCGGCGCTTTCAACCTGGCGGCCTCTCCACCTGTCACGACGGACGGGATCGCGGAGGCGCTCGGGGTCCGGGCCGTGCACATCCCGGCTCGCGTCATACGGCCCGCCATGGCAGCGGCCTGGCACGCTCGCCTCCAGCAGGTTGACCCCGGCTGGCTCGACCTCGGTCTCGCGGTGCCCCTTCTGGACTGCTCACGCGCGGCACGCGAGCTGAGCTGGTGGCCCTCGGTCGACGCGATAACGGTGCTGCGCGAAACGTTGTCGGGGATCCGCGACGCCGCGGCCGACACAACTCCCGTTCTCCGGCCGCGAACCGTGCTCGGGCAGCTCGGAGAGCTGGCACGGCGCGGGCCGGTCAGCCAGCGGCAGCGGCCGTGACCCCCCTGCGCGAGCTAGCCACGCGCTGCTGCCACGGGTCCGACCGTTGCAGCAGCCGCGAGGCTCCTTGACTGCTCGAATGCGGCGAGTCAGCGTGCAGCTGGCCCCATCTCTCCGGCCCTGTCGAGTTCTTCGAGGTAGCGGTGACACTCGGCCGCGAACTCGGAGTTCATCTCCATCACCTTACGGAAGAAGTCCGCGATGTCCTTCTTCCCTGCGGTCTCCGCGTCGCGCACATACTGTCCGTAGTCGTGGCCAGCCTTCAGGCCGTGATACTGCACCGACACCAGGTCGTATGTGATGTCCTTGAAGCCCGTTTCACCCGTAGCCATGTCGTCAACCCCTTTCGCCGTATCCCTTTGGACGACGAGTAACCAGGCAACCCGCTGCTAAACGGCGTAGGCGAATCGGATCACCAACAACCTCCGCCGGTCCTGTATGGAATCCAGGGGATGGCATCATCGCCGATGTGGACGAGTCGGTCAGGGGTTTGCTGCAGCTACTGGCGGATGATGCGCCGGCTGCTGAGTTGGCGCGGGCCGCTGACCGGGTCGCTGCCGAGGACCCGGCGGCGCGCGACCTCGCCCTGCGGATCAGGGCGGGCATGGATGCCAGCAAACGGCGCGAGACCGAGTTGTCGACGCTGGTGGACGTCGCCCGGGAACTCGCCTCCGCACGCGAACCCGGCGGCGTCCTCGACACGATCGTGCACCGCGCCCGCACCCTGATCGGAACCGATGTCGCCTACCTGACCCTGTACGACGCAGCGCGCGGCGACACCTTCATGCGGGCCACAGACGGGTCGGTCTCAGCGGCTTTCCAACAACTCCGCCTTCCATTGGGCGCGGGGCTAGGCGGTCTGGTCGCCGAGACCCACACTCCCTACTGGACCGCGGACTACCCGGCCGACCTGCGGTTCCGGCACACCATGCCGATCGACGAAGCGGTCGGGGAGGAGGGCCTGGTGGCGATCTGCGGTACGCCGCTGATCGTGGACGGCGCCTTCGTCGGGGTGCTCTTCGCCTCCAACCGGACCCGGCGGCCGTTCAGCCGGGAGGAGATCTCGTTGCTCGGCTCGTTGGCCGCGCTGGCGGCGGTGACCATCCTGCAGGTCCGTGCCACAGCCGAGACAGCCGCCGCGTTGGACCAGTTGTCGCAGGCTCATGCCGGTGTCGAGCACGCTGCTGCCGCGCACGACCGGTTCGCCGAGATCGTCTTGTCTGGTGGGGATGTGGATGCGATCGCGGCGGCGCTGGCCGAGCTGCTCGGCGTGTGGGTGATGCTGGTCGATGCCGTTGGCAACGAGCTGGCAGCTGCGGGTGACGTGGACCGGACCCGGCTTGCCCACCTGCTTCCGGCTTCCAAAAGCGGTTCGGGCGCGAGGGCAGATTCGCCAGGATCCGGCCGGTTGACTCGAGCCGGGGATCGCTGGGTCGTCGCTGCCACCGCAAAAGGAGAGCGGCTCGGTGCCTTGGTCATCGGAGGCGTGGACGAGTTGTCGCCGGCGGACCAGCGGATCGTGGAACGAGCCGCAGTGGTCACCGCTCTGGTCCTGTTGTTCCGCCGACAGGCCGCGGAACAGTCGCAGCGGGCGCAGGCCGACATCCTCACGGACGCGCTCAGCGGTACTGCCGACCCCGTTGCCATCGCCGATCGCGCCCGGCTGCTCACCCGCGAACCAGGCCACGACCGGG
>JAWWOY010000828.1:0-3179 GCA_033851195.1 Kribbellaceae bacterium
CGGCTCGACGTACGCGAGCAGGGCTGCGGCGATGGCCTCGGTGGCGCCGGTGGTGACCAGGACCTGGCTGTCAGGGTCGTACTCGAATCCGTAGAAGCGCTGCTGGTGATCCACGATCGCCTGGCGCAATGCGGGGATGCCCCGGCCCGGCGGGTACTGGTTCGCGCCGCCGCGGATGGCAGCCACCGCGGCGTCCAGCAGGGAGTCCGGTCCGTCGGTGTCCGGGAAGCCCTGGCCGAGGTTGACCGAGTTGGTCCGGACGGCCAGGGCGGACATCTCCGCGAAGATCGTGGTGCCGAGTCCGTGCAGCCGCTGAGCGTATTCGCGCATGCCCCGACCTTAATGGTTGGCACCAGGTCGACCGCTGAAAAGTCTCTGCCTACGGACGTCCTGCGCCGGACCCGCCGTCGCGGATCCGGCGCAGGGACGTCAGTTCCAGGGGCTCGGTGGCGGCGGAGCGACCACCGGCGGACGGTCGTCGCAATAGCTGTTGCCGTACCAGCCGCCGTCGTTGCTGTTGCCGATCAGCCGGACGTCGAACTCCGGCGTACCGGTGAAGTGGAAGGTGCCGCAGTTGTTGACGAACGGCGCACCGACGTTGCGGGCGTCGACGTTCTCGAAGGTCGCGAATCCGCCGACACGGGCGCTGACGACGTTCGTGCCGGTCCCGTCCACCTTGACATTGCGTACGGCGACGTTCGTGAGTGCGTAGTCGTCCTTGACCGGCCAGTCGACCACGAACATGAACGCGTTGTACGTCGAGTCGAGGAACGAACTGTCGGTGATGTCGATCCGGCCGGCCATGTTCGACTGCAGCGCGTAGAGCCAGATCGCGCCGAGCCCGATGTTCCAGTTGAGCTCGTGCGGGCCGCCGCGGACGGTGGTGTTCCGGGCGAAGGACAGGGTGCCTTCGAACGGCGTCGCGTTGAACCGGGATCCCGCGTGCAGCGTGCTGCCCTCGCGGATCGGGTCGGCTACCAGGTTGTCGGTGACGGCATTGTCCCGGCCGCCGTAGATGGCGATGTCGTTGGCCAGCACCGGGGTCTGGACGGTGTTGTGGTCGAACACGTTGTCGTGGTTGGCCAGCCCCTGGGGATTGGCCTCCGACCACATCGCCAGGCCGTCGTCACCACTGTTGCGGACGAAGTTGTTGGTCGCCCGGACGTGCGAGACGCCGAGGTGCAGGTTGATCCCGTCGGCCACGGAGTCGACGATCATGTTGTTGCGGATGGTCAGTCCGTCCATCGGCCCGTCGAGCCAGATCCCCACCTTGGTGTGGTGGATGTACAGGTTCTCGATGGTCGAGCCGCCGCCGATCGCGCCGCCGATGCCGTTCACCTGGTCGGTGTCGATGCGCTCGCGCACGTCGCTCTCGATGGCGAAGTCGGACAGATGCACGCCCGTGCTGCCGCCGGCGTCGGCGTACTTGCCATAGAACCCTGGCGCGCTGTGCGTGGATTTATCCGGTGCAGGCTGAGCCAGCGGTAGTACCGATCCCTTGATGACGGTCCACCAGTTGCCCGCGCCCTGGATGGTGACGCGGTCGACGACGATGTGCCGGTTCACCTGATAGGTCCCGGCCGGGATGAAGACCGTACGACCGAGGGCCTTGGCGCGCGCGATGGTTCTTTCGATCGCGGGCGCGGCATCCCGTTGCCCGGTCGGGTCCGCGCCGAAGTCCTGCACCGACAACGACTGCCGGGGCTGCTCGATCGGCTTGGCGACGAGTTCGAAGTCGGCCAGGTCGAGCGCGTACCAGGAGGCCGGAGTGTTGGCCGGGACCTGGAACCGGACCTTGTCGCCTGCCTGGTAGGTCTTGCCGAGCAGCAATCGCTGCTCGTCGTAGAAGTGGTTCGGCCGGAACGGCTTGGTGACCGGGTCCGGCTCGGGCTTCCACCAGCCCGGGTTCGGATCGGCGTTCGGGTCATTCGAGAACGGGTACATCGCGTACAGCCACGCGTACTGCGAGGTGAGCGTCATCGTCTGCTTGCGGTGGCCGTTGACCGTGACCTCGAGCGGCGCCTGGATGCCGCCGCCAGTGGCCGAATCGGGGATGCTGTACCGCAGGGTGAGGGCATTCGCCGGGCGGGACAGCGTGAACTCGACGTACTGGCCTTGTCCGGTGAGTCGTACTGCGGTGCGTCCGGAGGCCTCGGCGGGCAGGGAGTAGGCCTCCCGGCTCGGGCCGAGGCGTTCGCCGTTGGTGGCGGCATTCTCCGCCTCCTGCTCGACGAAGGCGACAGCCGCGCCGCGGCCCTGCACCAGCGCCGGATCCAGCCCGGCGCGAGTGACCGGGGTCGGTGGCGGATCGGTGGCTGCCGCGGACAGAGCTGGCAATGAGACCAGGGCACCGAGCACCGTGGCGGTCACAGCGAGCTGACGAATACGGGACATGGCGCGCATCCCCTCAGGATCAACGGCCACGCCCCGTGGTCGAGGCGCGGCGGGCGTCACCGCTTGGAGCCGGACGATACGCAGACTGACGATCTGCTGCAAGATCTCGACAAATATTAGAAATTTCATTGCGCACGCCCAGGTCATCACAAGTCACTGCCGCAAGGTCCGGTTGAGCGGGCTGGTGGGCTTCGCGCCGACGTTGTGCTGGGCTGGCCGTCCGCCGCGTCAGCTGGGGAGGGCGACCTTGGGCTCCGGGCGGAGGGCGCGGAGCCAGAGTTCGGTCTGGGCGATATGGCTCGAGGCTGCGCTGGCCGCGGCGGCTGGATCGCGCTGGGAGATGGCGGCGAGGATCGCGCGGTGGCCGCGGTCGCTGGTCTGCTTGATCGCGGCGAAGTCCGCGCCCGGCTCGAAGATCCGGTAGTGGCCGCCGCGGCCGCGGATCACGCCCGTCAGCGCCGTCACGGTCGGATTGCCGCCGGCGGTACAGATGGCGCCGTGGAACTCGGCGTCCAGCGCCTGGATCTCGGCCGCGTCGGTGGTCGACTCCAGCCGGTCGAGGATGTCGCCCAGTCGCACCGCCAGTTCCGAGTCCTGCCGGGCCGCAGCCGAGGCGGTGGCGTGCGCCTCCAGGACGCGGCGTACCTCCAACAACTCCAGCACGCCTTCGAGCGGGATCAGTTCGACGGACAGCGAGAAGCGGCTGATGATCTCGGCCGGGTGCAGCGCGGAGACGTAGGTGCCGGAACCGTGCCGGGATTCGATCACGCCGAGCGCGGCCAGCG
>JAWWOY010000848.1:0-4955 GCA_033851195.1 Kribbellaceae bacterium
GCGGCCAGCAGCAGGATCGCGATGTTCTCGTTCACCCCGGCCACCCGGGCCGAGTCGATCTGCAGGAAGGACAGCGACCCCGCCTGCAGCATCTGCTTGAACACCACCCGGTTCTGCACATGCTCGCCGGTCGCCACCCGTACCGGCGCGATGGCCTTCGCGATCGCGGCATGCCCGAGGATGTCGTCGGGACTGGTCGGCTCCTCGACCCACCACACGTCGTACGGCTCGAGGGCGTCGATCCACGTGATGGCGTCGGCGACGTCCCAGCGCTGGTTGGCGTCGATCGCGATCCGGATGTCCGGGCCGACCGCCTCGCGGGCCAGCCGCATCCGGCGGATGTCGTCGTCCAGGTTCGCGCCGACCTTGAGCTTGATCTGGGTGAACCCCTCGGCCACCGCCTCGTGGCAGAGCCGGACCAGCTTGTCGTCGGCGTACCCGAGCCAGCCGGGTGTCGTCGTGTACGCCGGATAGCCCGCGGCGCGGAGTTGCTTCTCGCGCTCAGCACGACCGGGCAGCGCGTTGTTGAGGATCGCCAGCGCCTCGTCCCGGGTGAGCGCGTCGGTCAGGTAGCGGAAGTCCACCAGGTCGACGATCTGCTCCGGCGTGAGGTCGGCCAGCAGCTTCCACAGCGGCACCCCGGCGCGCTTGGCCGCGAGGTCCCAGACGGCGTTGACCACCGCGCCGATCGCCATGTGCATGACGCCCTTCTCGGGTCCCAGCCAGCGCAGTTGCGAGTCGTGCACCAGGGACTTCCAGAAGCCGCCGAGGTCGGCCAGCGTGGCCTCGACGTCGAGCCCGAGCACGTGATCGCGGAGTGCCTCGATGGCCGCGGTCTGGACGTCGTTGCCGCGCCCGATGGTGAAGGCGAACCCGTGGCCCTCCAGCCCGTCGCCCGCGTCGGTGCGCAGGATCAGGTACGCCGCGGAGTAGTCCGGGTCGGCGTTCATCGCGTCGGAGCCGTCCAGGTCCACCGACGTGGGGAAGCGGACGTCATACGTCTCGAACTCGGTGAAGCGGCTCGTCGCCATGGGTACCCGTTCCACTCCTGTGTCGGACTACATCGGTATCGGACCTGCCTCGGATCGGTGATCCGAGGTGTTCGACCCGAATCCTATAGGATATGGGGGGCAATGCGAACCCAATCGCCGGATTGATGGGATCTCTGCGCCCTGTCGGCCCCGGCTGCTGCCCCCTGGTTACAGTCGGACTGTGTCCAACGACCCCGGCAAGCCGGCGCAGGGAGTGCTGCGGCTGGGCCTCCGGAGCTTCGCGGTGGGTGAGTTCGCCGTGATGGCGATCGTGAACCGCACGCCCGACTCGTTCTTCGACAGCGGCAGCACCTACGCGGCCGAGGCCGCGCTGGAGGCGATCGACCGGGCCGTGGCCGACGGTGCCGACATCGTCGACGTGGGTGGCGTCAAGGCCGGGTACGGCGAGCCCGTCAGCGAGGCGGAGGAACTGCGCCGGACGGTCGACTTCGTCGCCGAGGTCCGCTCCCGGCACCGCGAACTGGTGATCAGCGTCGACACCTACCGCTCGGGAGTCGCCCGGCGAGTGGGTGCCGCGGGCGCGGATCTCATCAACGACACCTGGTCCGGCGCCGACCCGGAACTGGCCGCCGCGGCAGCCGAGTCCGGCGCCGGCCTGGTCTGCAGCCACGTCGGCGGCCTCACCCCGCGCACCGATCCGCACCGGATGGCGTACGACGACGTGGTGGCCGACGTCATCCGGACCACCACCGCGCTGGCCGAGCGCGCGGTCGCTGCCGGGGTCCGGCGGGACGGCATCGTGGTCGACCCGACCCACGACTTCGGCAAGAACACGCTGCAGTCGCTCGAGCTGACAAGGCGGGTGGACGAGCTCGCCGCCACCGGCTGGCCGGTCCTCGTGGCGGTGTCCAACAAGGACTTCATCGGCGAGACGCTCGAGCTCCCGCCGGGCCGCCGAGGTTCGGGTACGTTGGCGGCCCTGAGCATCTCGGCCTGGCTCGGTGCGCGGCTCTTCCGGGTGCACGACGTGCCTGCCGCTCGCCAAGCCCTCGACATGGTCGCCGTACTGCGCGGGTCGGCCCAGCCCGCAGGAACGCGAAGGAGCCTGGTGTGATCACCCGCTTGTCCAGCACTGAGGTGACCGATGCCGAACTGACCGCGGCGTACCAGGTCGAAGATCGCTCGATCCCGCACCTGCGGGTCAACTTCGTCACCAGCATCGACGGGGCGGTCACGATCGACGGTCAGTCGAAGGCGCTGTCGACCGACGACGACAGCGAACTGTTCGGCAAGCTCCGGATGCTCAGCGATGTGGTGCTGGTGGGCGCCGGCACGATCCGCATCGAGGGCTACAACCCGTTGCGAGTGAGTGCCAAACGGCAGAAGTGGCGCAAGGCCAACGGTCTACCCGAGAATCCGGTGCTGGCGATCGTGTCCGGCCGGCTCGACCTCAGCCCGATCAACCCGGTCTTCGCGCAGGCCGTGGTCCGGCCGCTGGTGATCACCCATGCCGCAGCGCCGCCTGATCGCCGCGATGCGCTCGCCGAGGTGGCCGACATCCTGGTGTGCGGCGAGACCGCGGTCGATCTCCACCAGGTCGTGGCGGCGCTCGTCGACCGCGGATTGCCTCAGATCCTGTGCGAGGGTGGGCCGCATCTGTTCGGCGCGCTGACCGAGGCGGATCTGGTGGATGAGATGTGCCTGTCCCTGACTCCGCTGCTGGCCGGCCCGGGCGCCGGACGGATCACGGCCGGCCCGCCCGCGACGACGGTTCGCCGGTTGACGCCGAAGGTGGTGCACGCCTCGGACGACGGCACGCTGTTCCTGCGGTACCTCCGCTCGGCCTGAGCCCCTCGTTACGGTGTGGGTCTACGGTGGCGGTTGTGCCCATCGTCAGTGCTGCGGTCTGTCCTCATCCGCCGTTGTTGGTGCCTGCGGTGGCAACCGGCGCGGCACACGAGCTCGACGATCTGCGCACAGCCTGCCTCGCGGCGATCGCTCAGCTCACCGCCGCTCATCCGGACACACTTGTGATCGTCGGCTCCGGCCCTCGCACCGGCACCCGGTACGCCGCTGACACCCCCGGCACGTTCGCCCCGTACGGCGCTCCCGCCGTACGCGTGGGTTCCACCCCACCGCCCGGGCGGGCCGACTCGGCCGAGTCACGCGCCCCGGCCGGGTCCGCCGAGGCGGATGTGCCGGCCGGGTCCGCGTCAGGTGTGCCGGCCGGGTCCGTCAAGTCAGGTGTGCCGGCCGGGTCCGTCGAGTCGGATGGGCCGGCCGGGTCGGGGTCAGACGTGCCGGTCGGGTCCGCCGAGCAGGCGTTGCCGTTGTCCCTGCTGATCGGGTCCTGGTTGGTAGAGCAGAGCAAGGCCGCGAATCTTCCCCGAACCGCTGTCACGGTCGCGGCCGACGAAACGCCCACGGCCTGTGCGGAGCTCGGCCAAGAGCTTGCTGCGGGCAACGATCGGGTGGCGCTGCTGGTGATGGGAGACGGCTCCGCCCGGCGCAGCGAGCACTCCCCGGTCCACCTGCATCCACGCGCTGAATTGTTCGACTCGACCGTCGCAGCCGCACTCGATCTTGTCGACTGCGTCACGCTGGCCGCGCTGGACCCGGATCTCGCGACTGACCTCCACGCGGCGGGTCGCGCTGCCTGGCAGGTACTGGCGGGCGCCGCCGCATCGGCCGACCTGCAAGGCTCTCTCACCTACCACGCGGCCCCCTACGGCGTCGGCTACCTCGTAGCCCTCTGGACCTGAGGTAGTCGGCCGAGCCTTCTGGGCCTGAGGTAGTCGGCCGCCTTTGACCTGTGGCCGAGGTCAGGACCGGACATCAGGGATTGGGGTGGGCGGGGCGGAGACCGGGACGGGGGACCAGCGCGCGGCGGTGTCGGCGAGGTCGTCGTGCCCGGCTTCGCGGAGTTGGTGGGCCAGTTCGACGCGGGCTGCCCGGACGGCGTCGCCGGCTTCGCCCTCCGTCGGATAGGGGCCGGACCAGTTGCAGACGGCGTCGCCGGCGTACCAGCCGCCTGTCGACGAGCGGCGTACGTGCGAGGCGGCCAGGCGATCGGCGGGGAGCGCGTCGCCTCGTTCGGCGGCCAGTTGGACCACCGCGTCCACCGTGACGGTCTCGGCGGACAGGTCGGTCAGCGGGCGCAGGTACACCGCGTCGGTCAGGACGAACTCGTAGCCGGCGGGTGCGCGGGCGGCGAGCCAGTCGAACGCCGCCCGGGCGGTCTCCGCGAGGAGACGCGAGTTGTCAGGATCGGCCAGGGTGTGGACGCCGCAGCGGCGGGTGTGCGTCGGGCGCAGTTCGTTCTGCCAGAGCCTGACCTGCAGTTCCCCGCGGCCGGAGAGTCGTCTGCCGAGGATCCTGGCGAGACCGACGACGTCGAAGTTCAGCTCGTCCGGTGTCCGGCGGACCCCCGGTTGCAGGGGTTCGCCGGGCAGCGTTCCGCGGGTCGTCCAAGGACCGACGTGCCAGCGCTCCAGCGGCGGCACAGCACTCATGCGACCGACCGATTGCTCATGCGGCCGACCTTATCCGGCTCTCCGACACCTCCGTGGCCTAGTGTCCCGAACCCGAAATCCGTCGCAGAAGTTCGGCGCCCAGGCGGACACCTCGCGGCGTTGGAGAAGAAGCCACGATGAACCCCGCACGAGGCTCCTTCTGCGCCTTGCGATGCACCCCACCTGACCACCGGACTTATTGCGCTCCCGTGTCATGTCCATGGGTCGGTTCCGCCCGCTGCGTCCGACTTACCTGCACAACCCAGCCGTTGACCTCGGTCTGGGTTGACTGGGCCCTACAGAAGGCCGACCTCGTCGCTTCATCTCGTGCACCATTCAGCCATCAATCGGTCTGCACCGGGCGGCCGAGTTCGTACGACGGCTCGCGGGCCGTCGTGATTCCACCCCGGCCGCAGCTGGGCGATCCACAGCACCGGGCTGGTCGCAACCC
>JAWWOY010001088.1:0-3612 GCA_033851195.1 Kribbellaceae bacterium
CTTCCTGGTCGGCCCCGCCATCATCGGCCAACTGGTGCAGCACTTCGGCATCCAGCACGCGATGGTCCTCCCGCTGGTCCTCGCCGGCTGCCTGGTCGCCGTCTCCAGAGTCCTCCCCCGCACCGACTCTTAGGCGGCCCCGAAGCCAGATCCGTATACGTCCCAGTCGTTCTAGCTGGCCCGACCGGCCAGCTAGAACGCTCAGGTTAGGAGGGGGTGCTCGCCCTACGTCATGCGTTCTTCGCGGCCATGTGCACCACGTGCTGCTGGAGGACTTCGGCGGGCCAGACGGTCGCCGTCTCGGCGCACACCGGAGCAGGCGACTGCCTGATGGTCCATGACGACCAGGCCGTAGGCGCGGTCCGATCCTCCCGCGAAGCCGACGCGGCCACCGGGGAACTCAAGAGGGCTGCCGGAAGGTATTTCGGCCGGTTCCCTCAACTGCTTCGCCGCCCACCTTCACCCCGTCTTCGACTGCGGCTGTCCCGGTCGGGGCGCCCGCCTCGTTAGTGCTCCACTGCCCGAGGACGCCCGGCAGGGTGTGGACGTCTCGTCCGACGACCTTGCCGTTGGCGACGACCTTCGCCTTGCCGTTCGGGCCGGCGATCTCCTCCCACCTGCCCTGGCGCCACGCTTCGTACTCGGCAGGCACGCTGTCGCCGGGGTCGCCCGCTGCGGTCGCCTGGTTGTGGGAGCGAATCGTGGCGCGACGAGTTTCCGGAAACGCAAGACGTTGACCGGATGATCGCCGAACGCGCAAGCAGGCGGCCCCAAGCACGCAGCCTTACGGGCAGGGGCGGCTGGTGTCGCACTCTTGGTCGGTGCGTTAGTGGCTGCGGCGGGCGTCACGGTCGAAGATGCCCAGGATCTCGCACGGTCCGCCTTCGGTGCCGATGGCGTGCGGGAGCATCGTGGGGAACTCCGCTGCCTGGTTGGTCTCGACTCGAAGGCGCCGGTTGCCCAGCAGGAGCACGGCGGTGCCGGATAGGACGACGAGCCATTCGCGGCCGGGGTGAGCGCGCATGCGTGAAGGGTTGTCGGGTGGAGGCTCGGTCATGCGCTGACGCACGACCGTCACGCCCGGATCCGCTTTTATGGGCCAGCGCATCAGACCATGGGTGCCGTCGATCATCGGGCTGGTGACAACGTCGTCGGTGGCGGTCTCGACGAGCTGGTCCAACGAGGTGTCCAGGGCACGGGCGAGGGTGACGAGGCTGTCCAGGGCGAGACGGCGCTGGCCGTTCTCGATGCGGCTCAGTGTGGATTGGCTGAGCTGGGCGCGGGTGGCCAGCTCTTCCAGGGACCAGCCCTGCGCCACCCGCAAAGCGCGGATCCTCTTGCGCACCAGGCTGTCAAGCTCGCCATTGTTTTGCGTCATAGGCAATATCATATGCTCTAGCCGCAAGGCGCGGATACCTTCATTCGTGTACGCCCTGGAACCGACCGGGGCCCCGCAGGAATGAAAGGCTAAAACACCATGGCTGTGACGACTGCCGCGTACGCGACCGACCAACTGCCGGGTGAGACCGTCGACGCCGTGGTGATCGGCGGCGGCGCCGCAGGTCTGAACGGCGCGCTGATGCTCGCTCGCTCCCGCCGCTCGGTCGTCGTGGTCGACAGCGGCACTCCTCGCAACGCATCCGCCGAAGGCGTGCACGGCTTGCTCGGCCTGGACGGCACCTCGCCGGCTGAGCTGCTGCGCATCGGCCGCGAGGAGGTGCACCGCTACGGCGGCCTCGTCGAGAGCGGCGAAGTGACCTCCACTCGCCCGCTCACTGCGCCCGCGGAGGGCGACCTGCGCTTCGCCGTCACCCTGGCAGACGGCCGCACCCTGACGGCGCGCCGTCTGCTGGTGGCCACCGGCCTGCGGGATGTGCTGCCCGAGGTTCCCGGGCTCGCCGAGCACTGGGGGCATGGCGTCGTGCACTGCCCGTACTGCCACGGCTGGGAGGTACGCGATGAGCCCATCGGGATCCTGGCGGTTGGCTCGGCCTCGATCCATCATGCGCTGCTGTTCCGCCAGCTGACCGACGACCTCAGCTACTTCACCCGCGGCACCGAGCTCGATGAGAACACGCGAGCTCGCTTCGCCGCACGCAACATCCAAGTCGTCGATGCCGAGGTGGACAGGGTCGTGACCGCCGAGGACGGCACCATCGCGGGAGTGCGTCTGAGCGACGGGGAGCTGGTGCGGCGGCGGGTTCTCGCGGTCGCGACCCGTATGCAGGCCCGCACCGACGGTCTGGACGAGCTCGGCCTGCCGATGGAGGATCTGCCCGGCGGCATGGGCCGCCGCTTCGCTGCCGGCATGGCAGGCACCACCGAGGTGCCGGGCGTATGGGTGGCTGGCAACGCCACCGACCTAACCGCCCAGGTCGGTGCCTCTGCCGCAGCCGGCGCCCTGGCTGGTGCCCACATGAACGCCGACCTCGCCGCGACCGACACCGAGGCGGCCGTCGCCGCGGCACAGCGCGGCAGCAGCCTTGCCTGACGCCCGCATACACCCCGGCCCACTGCGCGCGCCAGCCTGCGCCGCGCGGGACCGGCCCATTGACCACCTATCCCGGCGACCGGCCTTGCTCCGGCGCTGATTCTGCATGCCTTTTTGAGAGGACTCCATGAGTACCCACCAGCCGCCACAGGCGAGTGCTGCCGGCCCGAGCGGCGCCACGGATGCGAGCTTCCCGGATGCGCGTCAGCTGCGCACGATCCTGATCGCCGTCTGTATCGCGCTGATGGCCGTCATCGCCTCGGTGTCCGGGCTGAACGTTGCCCAGCCCGACCTTGCCGTCGAGTTCGACGCCTCGCAGAGCACGATCCTGTGGATCATCAACATCTACACCCTCAGCCTGGCCGCACTGCTGCTGCCGCTCGGCGCGATCGGGGACCGCTGGGGCCGCAAACCCATGCTGATCACCGGGCTGGCCGTCTTCGGCGTCGCGAGCGCCGCGGCGAGTCTGGCCCCGACGGCTGAGGTGATGCTTGCCGCGCGCCTGGCGAGCGGTGTCGGCGCGGCCATGATCATGCCCATCACCCTTGCGGTCATCACCTCCACCTTCCCCGAGGAGGAGCGAGGACGGGCGATCGGCGTGTGGACCGGTGTCGCCGGAGGCGGCGGCATCCTGGGCATGTTCCTTTCCGCCGCCCTGGTCGACATGGCGAGCTGGAGGTGGTTGTTCGTCCTGCCCGTGGTCCTGGTCATCGTGGCCCTGGTCATGGCGCTGCGGTCCGTTCCCAACTCCCGCGCGAGCTCCGGGCACGCCTTCGACACCGTCGGCGCGCTGGCCTCCATCGTGGCCGTGGTCGGGCTCATCTTCGTTCTCCAGGAGGGTCCGGAGCGCGGTTGGACCGCGCCCGCGACCCTGATCAGTCTCGCCGTCGGCATCATCGCCGCGGTCGGCTTCGTTGCCTGGGAACTGCGCCGCCGGGATGCCTCGCTGCTGGACGTGCGCCTGTTCCGTAAGCGCGGACTGGCCGGCGGCTCGATCACGCTGCTGGTGGTCTTCGGTGTCCAGGCGGGTGTCTTCGTGGTCCTTTTCCCGTTCTTCCAGGCCGTCCTCAGCTGGTCGGGGCTGCTGTCCACGCTGGCGCTGATGCCCATGGCCGTGTTGA
>JAWWOY010000875.1:0-4849 GCA_033851195.1 Kribbellaceae bacterium
AGTTCCAGTAGAGCTCGGCGTCGTCGGGTTCGAGGGTGACGTCGGCGCCGAGGCGGCGGAGGTTGCCGGCGAAGTCCGTGTAGCCGCGGTGCACGTGGTGCGCGGCCGATACGAGGGTCTCCCCCTCCGCGGCGAGCCCGGCGATCACCAGCGCGGCACCCGCGCGGATGTCGCTGGCCACGACCGGCGCGCCGGACAGCCTCGCCACACCCCGTACGACGGCGTGGTGGCCGTCGGTCCGGATGTGCGCGCCGAGCCGCGTCAACTCCTGGGCGAAGGTGAACCGGCCCTCGAACAGGTTCTCCGTCACCATCGCGGCGCCGTCGCTGACCGCGTTCATCGCGATCACGAACGCCTGCAGATCGGTCGCGAATCCCGGATACGGCAGTGTCACCACATCCACCGGCTTCGGCCGGTCGTTCATCACCACCCGGAACCCCTGGTCGAGCACGGTGATCTCGGCGCCGGCCTTGTTCAGCTTGTCCAGCGGCAGTTCGAGGTGATGGGCCCGCCCGTTCACAACGGTGATGTCGCCCTTGGTGATGGCCGCGGCGAACGCCCAACTGCCGCTCACGATCCGGTCCGGCACGACGGTGTGGTCGACCGCGGTCAGCAGCCCGTCGACCCCGGTCACCTCGATCCGCGGCGACCCGGCACCCACGATCTGGGCACCCATCTCGACCAGCATCGCGGCGATGTCCTGGATCTCCGGCTCGCGCGCCGCGTTCTCGATCACGGTGGTGCCCCGGGCGAACACCGCCGCCATCATGATCGTCTCGGTCGCACCGACGCTCGGGAAGTCCAGCCAGACCTCGGCCCCGTGCAGTCCCTGCGGCGCCTCGGCGATCACGAACCCGTGCTCGATGTGCACCTTGGCGCCCATCGCCTCCAGGCCGGCCACATGCATGTTCAGCCCGCGCGACCCGATGTTGTCACCGCCCGGCAGCGCCACCTCGGCCCGACCGCACCGGCCGAGCAGCGGCCCGAGCACGGAGATCGACGCCCGCAGCTTGCGAACCAGCTCGTAGTCGCACTGGTGCCCGATCTCCGCCGGTACGGCGACGGTGGCAGTGCCCGCGTCCGCGTCGACCTTGACCGAGCAGCCGAGCGTGTCCAGTAACTGGGCCATGAAGGTGACATCGAGGATGGCCGGCACCTGCCGCAGGGTCGTCGTACCCTCCGCGAGCAATGCCGCCGCCATCAGCTTCAGCACACTGTTCTTGGCGCCTGCCACCTCGACGGAGCCGTTCAGCCGTGCCTCGCCCGCGATCCGAAACCGTTCCACCCGGCGACTCTATCGGGCCCACGTTCCATGCCTGCGTAGAGTGCCCTGTCATGGCTGTGAACTTGACGCGGATCTACACCCGGACCGGCGACGCCGGCGAGACCCGCCTGGGCGATATGAGCAAGACCACCAAGACAGATCCGCGCGTGGCGGCGTACGGGGAGGTCGACGAGGCCAACTCCTCGATCGGCGTCGCGATCGCGGCCGGTTACCTGAACACGTCCCTGGTGGTCCTGCTGACGAGGATCCAGAACGATCTCTTCGACGTCGGCGCAGACCTGTGCAACCCGATCACCCTCAACCCGGAGCACCCGCCGCTGCGGATCACCCAGGACTACATCGACCGGCTGGAAGGCTGGTGCGATGAGTACAACAACCGCCTCACCAAGCTGCGTTCCTTCATCCTGCCGGGCGGTACGCCGGGGGCCGCGTACCTGAACGTGGCTCGTACGGTCACGCGACGGGCGGAGCGAGCCGGCTGGGTAGCAGTGGAGGCGCACGGACCGTCGCTCAACGTGCTGGCGATCACCTACTTGAACCGCCTGTCCGACCTGCTCTTCATCCTCGGCCGGGTAGCCAACCTCTCCTCCGGCGGCGACGTCCTCTGGGTCCCCGGCGGCGAACGCGAAACCCAGTCCTGACCTGAGGTTAGGTCAGGCGCCAGGACATCGGCATCGTCAGGATGCCGACCGGCGGCAGACCTAGCACTGCGTAGACCGAGGCGGCGAGGCCGTCGGCGTCGGGAAGCCATCTAGCGGCAGACATTGCGAGGTCTTCCGTCGACTCCGGCGGCCTGATCCGATCAAGCAGCGAGCGATGCGGCGCGGCCATCAGCGCGATCTCGTCCCGGTCCAACTCAGCCCGCTGACAAGCCAGCTGGATCGCTCGCTCGAAGCCGCCCAGCTCGTCGACCAAGTTCCGCTCATGGGCGTCGGCACCGGTCCAGACCCGGCCGCGGGCCAGCTTCTCCAGTTCGTCCTCAGGCATGCCACGATCGAGCGCGGCCTTCTTGACGAAGTCGGCGTAGATGCGGTCCAGCGTCTCCTCCAGCCGCTCCCACTGCTCCGGCGAGAACTCCTCCTGCGCCGAGTACATCCGCGCGTTCTGCCCCCTGGAGACGGCTTCCTGCGTGATGCCGATCCGCCCGAGTGCGTCCCGTACCACGCCCTTGCCGGACAGCACGCCGATGGAGCCTGTGATCGTCCCAGGCTGGGCCACGACCACGTCGGCCGGCATAGCAACGAAGTACCCGCCCGATGCCGCCACACTGCCCATCGACGCGATCACCGGCCGACCTGTCGCCCGGAGCCGCAGCACCTCGTGCCTGATGGCGTCAGACGCGACAGCAGAGCCGCCTGGGCTGTCCACGCGCAGTACGACGGCCTTGACCTTGTCGTTCTGCCCGACGGCACGCAGGGCGGCACCGATTGTGTCTGAGCCCGCCCCCTCGCCACCAAGCGGACCAGCGCCTTTGTTGCGGCCGACGCTGATGCCACCGGAGATTCGTACCACCGCCACTACGGGCTTCTGCGGCCAGGGCAGGTTCTCGCGGACGGCCTTCAGCGAACGTGGACCCCGTCGGATGTACCGCTCGGCCAGCAGGGCCGTAGTCTCCCCCAGCCGCGCCCGCAACGCGTCGTACACGTCGGATCTGTAGCCGAGTTTGTCGACCAGCCCCGCCTCGCGACCGGCCTCGGCCGACAGCGGCGCGCTGTCGATCAGCTCGCGGACCTTGGCTGCTTCGAGCTGCCTGCGTTCAGCGATACCGCTGACGATCTGCTCGTACGCCGACTCGGCCAGGCGCGAGGCCATCTCCTTCGCCGGCGCCGTCATCTCCTTCTCGGTGAAGGTGTCCACGGCGGTCTTGTACTCACGGCGCTTGCCGAACTGCGGAATCACCCCGGCCTTGTCCAGCGCGCCGCGCAGGAAGATGGCCTGCACCGAGATCCCGGTGACACCCAGCTCGCCCGAGGGCTGCACCCAGATCTCGTCGAACGCCGTGGCCAGGTAGTACGGCACGGTCCCGGCGCCGACCTCGCCGAAGGACTCGGCCCAGGCGATCGCCGACTTGCCGGCGGAGCGGAAGACCTGCACGGCATCGCGCAGGTCCTGCACCTGCGCGAGGGACAGCCTCGGACCGCCGACATGGGCGACCAAGCCGGTCACATTCTCGTCCTTGGCGCCCTTGCGCAGCGCCGACACCAGTTCACGCAGCGTCGGCAGGTGGCGCGAGCGGAAGGCCGCCAACGGCGAGGCGGGCGGCGTCTCCAGCACGCCCCGGGTGAGGTCCAACTCCAGCAGAATCGCCGTCATACATCGACTCTAGGTGGTCCCCTCAAGCACTACGTCCGAAAAAGGTTGCGCTATAACGCAAGGTTCTTCGGACGCAAGGAGGATTAGAGGGAGGGTTAGAGGTACGTATGGGTGCTGGGTGGGGCTGATTCCATCCAGGCGAGGACGCCGGTGAGGGCTTCCTCGGTCATCGCGAAGTGGACCGTGCGGTCCCGGAGCTCGGCGTCCACGATGACGTGGTCGGTGTACGTGACGAGTGGCTCGTTGCCCATCGGGCGCCGGGTGCGCACGCCCTCCAACCGCCGCCGGTTCACGGTGAGTTTCGGCCACCAGGCCAGGCTGAAGACCCGGAACCACTGGAGATCGTCACCGACGTACCTGGCCAGGCCGAGCGCCCAGCCGCGGCCGTGGTCCTTCTGGGCCAACTGCAGGCTGCAATCGAACGTGCCGCCGTCCCTGGACAACCAGCGACGACGGCACGCGAAAGCGAAGATCAGCAATACCGCGGCAAGCAGACAGACCCCGACCACATCGAGGACTGTGCTCATATCTTGCCGACCTCATTCCTGGTGCCTTCGAAGAGTTTTCGGCACCACCCCGACCGTACTGACTGGGACAACATTCAATTATTACAGGTGCTGTCAGGACGCTTCTTCGGCGGCCCGCACTCGCGCTTCGGCAATCCGTACGTGCTCTGCGTGATCGGCCTCGGAGGAAGTGCCGGCCGCGTGCGCCCGTTCCAGGTCGCGCTTGGCCTCCTCCAGGTCGATGTCGTGACCCATCTCGGCGTGCTCGGCCAGGATGGAGACCCGGTCGTTCGCCACCGAGATGAAGCCGTCCGGTGCGGCGGCGACGAAGTACTCGTCGTCGACGGTCCGCACCTGGACGGTGCCACCCTGCAACAGACCCAGCAACGGCGCGTGACCCGGCAGAACGCCGATGTCACCGTCGGTGGTACGGGCGATGACGATCTTCGCCTGGCCCTGCCACACGGTCCGCTCGGCCGCCACCAGCGCGACCTCGAGGTGCTTGCCGTCGGTCTCAGAATTGGCCATCAGTTCACTGTTCCTTCTGCAGCTCGGCCCACTTGCGCTCGACGTCCTCGAGGCTGCCGGTGTTGAAGAACGCCTGCTCGGCGATGTGGTCGCACTCGCCTTCGGTGATCTTCTTGAAGGACTCGATGGTGTCCTTCAGCGGCACGGTGGAGCCCGGGATGTTGGTGAACTTCTCCGCCATGTAGGTGTTCTGCGACAGGAACTGCTCGATCCGGCG
>JAWWOY010000544.1:0-6294 GCA_033851195.1 Kribbellaceae bacterium
CGCTCGGTTCGCCCGGCGGTTCGACCATCATCACGACGGTGCTGCAGACCCTGACCAATCGGCTGGACCGCGGTATGACGTTGCCGGAGGCGATCGCCGCGCCGCGTGCCTCGCAGCGCAACACCACCAATGTAACCGCGGAACCAGGGTTCATCGATGCGTACGGCGCCGCCCTGAAGCCCTACGGCCACACCCTGGTCCCGTCCGGCGACGCCCTTACCTCAGCCGCCGAGATCGGCGCCGTCGCGGCCCTCGAGTTCCTCCCAAACGGCACCTACCTGGCCGCTGCGGAACCCACCCGCCGCGGTGGCGGCGCGGCAGGCACGGTCCACCAAGTCTGGCCCGACTCAGGACACTAGTTAAGCGACTTGCGCCCGTCCACCTGGGTGACCAGTCGACGGTCGGATTAGAAGGTCGACGGACTGACCAACAGGGCCTCAGCTTGAGCGTCTCCAGCCTCTTCCAGTTCGGGTTTCACAGACTCGGACATCACTGGTAGACGCAAGTTCGTTCCCCAGATTGTTCCGCCCGGGCGGGTTGACCTGTACCCAGCAGATCTCCCGTGCTGGGGGCTGGCCGCACTCGGCTCTGCGGCCGCCACGCCCACTGTGCTTTGCTGGATCGACCTTCGACGAATTAGCGAGACTTCGACGCGGGGCTCGTCTGCGCGTGTGCCGGGCGACTAGTTAGGCCAGTCGATTGTCCGGCCACGACGACGTATGTCAAGTGCGCCTCCGCCTACGCAATCGAACAGTTCGCCACTCGACGCGCACCGCGCGGCCCGGGTTTGCAGCATCAGGGGGATGGGGCTAGAGGTGGCTAGCTCTGGCGATGCCAATCGATGGCTTTCAGTAGGTCGTCTCGCAGGCGTTGCACTGTGCCGGCAACGCTCACCGGCAGAGCGGCCGCATCGAAGTGAGCGTTTGCCACAGCCGCTTGCACTTCGTTCCAGGTGATCCAGGCGACCGTGTCGGGAATGCGAGCGATCAGGTCATGCAGAGGCGTGTCCAGACCGCTGGTTCGAGCCAAGACCGGCTCGAGGAAGAGACGGACTGCCGCCTCCACAGGCAGTCGGCCATGTCCCTTCACCGGAACGGGCGGCGCCATCGGTGTGATCAATAGAAGCAGCGGTCGCGCATTTCCGGCGTCCCGCACAACACATGCGAACTCCCGGGACAACTGTTCCGGCTGGAAAGCGGATCTCCCCATCCCCTTGGATTCGAGCAAGACGTGGCAGCTCGGCGTCACCAACAGACCATCGGGCTGCACGACGGTGCCGCCGGATGTCAGGGTTGACTCCTCAGGCAGAAGAGTGATCCTCGCCTGCTCAGCCTCCACAGCGACCCGGGCGCGCGTCTCATCAGCGCCGTGAGCAGCACGGAACACGGCCGCTAGGAAGGTCGAACGCGGGAGGTAGGACAGGGCACCGAGTACCTCCGCCGTCAGAACGTTCTCGCGACCGCGCCCTCCGTCGCGATACCCGCGGACTCTCGCGCCTTCCCAGGAGATCTCCTCGAGGAGCCGCCCCAGTACCGAACTGTTCGTCAATGCGTCTGATGGCGGCTGTTTCGATGGCGACATCGCCACGGACCCCCGACCACTGCTAGTTTCTGCGCTGGAATGCGTCCACGGTCTCACACGCCGTTGGTAGGTGTGGCAGTGTGAACCGTTGCTGTTGGTCAGCGTGGGCCTGTCACGGGCCCTATAGAGGGGGCACAGCCTTGTCCGAAACTCAGCCGCGGTCGGACGGAGTCGTCCTGCCGCTCGAACAGGTCGGCTCCCACACAGTCGATGTCGACCCGTGGAGACTCCTCGCTGAGGAGCAGGGCCTCCTGGTGTCGTGGAGTGAGGCTCCACGGATCGACGAGGCGCGGTGGGGTCCGGCGCTGCGTGGAGCGAGCGCACTGGGCCAGCAGCTTGCGTCCATCGTCAACCAGGCCGGTCAGGCCCGTCTGGTCTCGGCCGGCGCGACACTGTTCCGTCTCGAGCTGCCCACGGGCTCGACCCTGCAGAACCTTGTCCCCGCTGTCGGGGGTGGCTTCCGGGGGCTCGTCCGCACCGCGGATAACACGTCATTGGCCGGGCACGTGCGCCTGGTCCCCGCCGCGGGCGGCGTCGCCGCCGGAGTCGCTTTGGGGCCACTGGTGGGTTTGATGGCGCTGTCCGTTGGCGCCGAGATGCTCGCTCGCCATCAGCAGGACAAGAAGCTGGACGCCATTCGTCGGGGCGTCGAAGCTTTGAACAAGGCCGCAGACGAGACCACACGAGCCCAGTTGGACGGTGCAGAACAGGCCCTTGAGTTGGGAAGCGCGGCCATCCTCGACCGGATCGACGTTCCCAGCTCGATTGGCCTGGGGTCGGCGCGCGACAACTTACGAGTCATAAAGTACCGAGGGCTTCACTGGCTCGCGGACTGGGAACAACGGGCAGACACGGTGAAGCGCGGCAGCACGGGGATCTCCTACGGCGACATGCGCGACGTGCTTGGCGGTAAGGACAGCGGCGATGCCTACATGGCCTTCCCTGACCGAGTCGAGACCATCTACCGAGCCGTTGCGCTCGACTCCCGGGCAATCGTCCTCACTGGCGCCGAAGCAGCCTTGCGCCGCGAGGACCAGACATTGGGCCACCTCCAGCAGCAACTACGTCGCGAACTGCAAAGGAATGCCGAGGTGCAGGACCGGCTCCGCCAGCTCTTGTGGGACCTGACCACCGACCCAGTGACCTTCTCCCTGCCCGCGATGCCAGACACCGGCAAGAAGGTCGCACGATTGCATCGAACCCTCACCAGTCTGGCGATTGCCGCGTCCCGGATGCCCGACGCACCTGCGATGCTGAACAGCAGCAACCGCCAGGTCACCGAGATCCTCCGGGAAGCCAACGGCTCACTGCGAGTGCTGACAGCGCCGGCCGCAGAACAGGGCGAGGTCTAGGACCGCCCAAGGTTGCCACGTGACCAGTTCGCGGCGTAACGCGCCGCGGCCCTGCAGCGCGAAACGCGGAGCCGGTCGTCCGCGGCGAGCTGATGCGGTGTCTCGATCCTGGGGAGATCCACATGCAGGCTCGCGAGACTCCCGCTAATCAACCTTTTCAGCTCTCGGAAGAGAGGGCCCCAACGAGCCCTTCCGACCGGCGCGGTGGTCAGGACGGGGCGGGTGACTTCGGCTTACCGCTCGGCACGGCAAACCGTGCCGGCATATTTCGTGCAGGAGACTTACGCTATGACAGCTCGCACCCTGCTCGCTCATGTCGTCTCGAAGTTCACGCCGCGCCAGTGGGAGAACGTCGCGACCGAGTCCCTCCGATATCTGCTCACCCGTCCCGGCGGGGCAACGGCAGTGGAGGAACTCCTGTCACCTCTGGGCTTCCAGCCCGGCCCGCTGACTTGGCACGGACAGGCCACCTCGGCTGACGACAGTGCCATTCCCGACCTGGTCGGAAACGACCCGATCGGCAGACACGTATTGGTCATGGAGGGCAAGTTCTGGGCCGCCCTGACCGCGAACCAGCCAGAGGCGTATCTGCAAAGGCAAGTAGAGCAGTTTCCGGATGCACCCGATGCTCACTTGTTGCTGTTCTTGGTACCTGAGCGGCGCCGTCCACTAATCACTGCCGAGTTGGAATCGCGGCTGGGCGTCAAGAGCCGCCCAGTGGGAAGGTTTTCGTTGCTGGAGCCGGACCGGGGACGCGTGGGCGTGGTCACCTGGGAGCACATGCTGGGCCATCTGAAGTCTGCGCTGGAGGCTGCCCGCGACCTGCAGGCTCTTCAGGACTTGAACCAGTTGTGGGGGCTTTGCGACCGGGCAGACGCGGAGGCGATGCTTCCACTCGCGCCCGAGGAGGTCGCCTCGGATCGAGGGCAGCGGCACTACGAATTTTGTGACGTGGTCGACCGGATGGTCGACCAACTGGTGCCGGAAACGCTCTCGACGAAGAGACTCAAGGCCGTGGGTGGGAAGGGCTATTACGGCCGTTGGGTCAGGGCCGGCTCTGGGCACGAGATGCAGATCGCCGTCCTGTCCTGGAGTTGGGGCACTCGCTATCCCACTCCGTGGTGGATCCGGTTCCCACGCCCGGCCGCCGAGCTCGAGAAGGCGGTACGCACGCTGACCGATGACCCGCGGTTCCCACTGATCGAGGTCGATGGTGACTGGCTGAGGGTGGCAATGCGGCCCCCGCTGGGAAGAGAGCGCGACGCGGTGGTAGCGGAGCTCGCCAGCGCGACGCAAGACTTGGCCAGGGTGCTGCCTTCGCTTACGCAACCGGAGGAGACGGATCCGACGACGGAGTCGCTCATTGACACCGACGTGGCGATCGACGAGGTGTGACGGGGTCTCAGCGGCGGGCCGGCACCAAGTGACGCGGGTCCTTCTTCAAACGGTGGTGAGTACGGCGGCGACGAGGGCGGCGCGGTCGGGGAGGCTGGAGACGACGACCTGCTCGTGGGTGGCGTGAGCGCCCTTACCGCGTGGCCCGAACCCGTCCAGACTTGGCACGCCGAGCCAGCCGGTCAGGTTCGTGTCCGCGGCACCGGCTGCGGCGGCGCCGCCGACCTGTTGATCGATCGATCGACCCGCCGCCGCGACGGACGCCAGTAGTTCGACGCTTGCATCCGACGGCTGCCAGGCCGGCCGGCTGGACAGCACGGAGACCTGTACGTCGGCTCCCGGTCGCACCGGCTGCAGCGCACCGACGGAGTCGAGCACGGCTCGCTCCGTAACGGGATCGACGAACCGGAAGCCGAGCTCGGCTGACGCGTTGCCGGCGACAACGTTCGTCCGCCCGCCGCCGGCGATGGTGCCGACGTTGCACAGCACCTCGTCGTACCCCGCGACCAGTGAGCGGACCGCTGTCAGTTGGTCGACCAGTTCGTCGATCGCGGAGATGCCGGCGCTCGAGTCCAGAGCGGCGTGCGCCTCCCGGCCGGTGACCTCGATCCGGACCCGGCTGCTGCCGCGGCGTGCGGTCTTCAGGTCCCCGTTCGGGTGCGGTGGTTCGAGCCCGAACGCTGCGACGACGTCGGCCGACTCGGCAGTGACGAGCTCGCGCGCGGAGGGTGAGCCGACTTCCTCGTCGGCTGTGACGACGATCCGCACCGGCCGGTGCTCCAGGCCGAGCTCGGCGACCAGTTGCAGCGCGGTCTCCAGAACGACCAGGCCGCCTTTCATATCGAAGACGCCAGGCCCGTGGACGAGGCCGTCCTCCTCATGCCAGGGCATCGGACCGTCAAGCTGACCCACCGGCCACACCGTGTCGTGGTGGCCGAGGAACAGCAACGGCGCCTGTTCGGCGCGGAGGCCCCGGCCAGGGAGGTCCGCCACGACGTGGTCACCCGTTGCCGACGGCACCCGTCGGGCGGTGCCGCCGAGCTCCACGTACCGCGGGACCAGCCGGTCGGCGAACGCGTTCAACGCATCGGCGTCACCGGTCGGGGTCTCGTGCGCGACGTACTCGCGCAGTCGGACGAGCATCTGCGCGGCCCGCCCGGCAGCTGCGTGCTGCAGTCCGGTGTCCATGGATAGACAACGTATCATCAGCAATCGAGTAGTGACTCTGTCTCACATGGCTGCGATATCGCCTCTTGGACGCCCGTTGACTGGCTGTGGCCGGACCGGATTTACTCAAGCATCGAAGAAGATCCGTTACGTATCTTGGTTCCGGGAGTTGCAGGTCGATGACAGCGCAGAGCACGGCAGACGAGTTCCGCACCGTCACCCTCACCACACCGGCGCAGTACGCGGAGGCGGCGACGCTGTACCGCGAGGTCTTCGGCTATGAGCACCCCGACTACGGCCTGAACCCAAGGCTGCTCGGCGCTCTGGCCGGCAATGGCGGCTCGGTGGTCGGGGTGCTGGACGCGGCCGAGCGGGTGGTCGCCTTCGCCTACGGTTTCTGTGGCACCGACGCGCGCGGTCTCTACCACTACTCCCAATCGGCCGTGGTTGCCGCGGAGCAGCAGGGCCGCGGCCTGGGCCGCCGGCTCAAGCTGGCGCAGCGCGACGTCGCGCTCGAGCACGGCATGACCCACATGCGGTGGACCTACGACCCCATCCAGACCCGCAACGGGCACTTCAACCTCGACGTCCTGGGAGCTCGCGGGCGCTGGTTCTACCCGGACCTGTACGGCGAGCCGGGCACCGACCGGGTGGTCGTCGAGTGGGACCTGCGCGGCAGCGACCAGGCGGCGCCGCCCGCGGAGCCGGATGTGGCCGAGGCGGAGCTGACCGAGGCGGACTGGGGTGTGCGGGGCGGCAAGGGTGACCGACCGTGGCTCGCGCTGCCGTCCGACTTCGC
>JAWWOY010000964.1:0-2837 GCA_033851195.1 Kribbellaceae bacterium
GCAGGCCGCGGGCGCTCATGTTCGGCACGTAGTCGAGCTCGGCCACTGCCTGCTCGACCCGCTCCCGGGTCTCCGGCCGGACGAACACCACCCCGTTGATGACGTTCGACACCGTCTTCGGGGACACTCCGGCCAGCTTGGCGACGTCCTTGACGGTGGCACGCATGGGCCTATTGTCACCGACGACCGAAGGACAGTCCGATGCTTTCGTTGTCATTTCGGGTCACGGCTGGTCAGGAGACCGGGCCGGCAATGTCCTCTGATGGCCGTCGCGGTGCGTCATCGTTGCTTCCGGCAACCTCTTCCGGCGAAGGTCGGCTCAGGACACCGACTCCGGCGCGGTCGGGCCGTCGGTGGTGAGGTAGCGGTGCAGGTGGCTGGCGGCTGGGGTCGGGATCGACGGGGCGGAGGTCGCGCCTCATCCGGGCTCACCTTCCTGTCGTCAGCTTCACAAGGGTGTTGAAGCTTAACGTTCGGCGTCGACTGTCGCTGAGCGCCGGCTCTGTTGCAAAGCCTCAATGGGCGCTTCAATGAGAAAATTTAAGGCATGCCTGCCTCCACTCATCCCCTGAGCACTGTTCGATACGACCACCTCCGCGGCTCGGATCACAGCACCGCGGACAGCCACGATGTGATCGAGGTCCGTGGCGCCCGGGAGAACAACCTGGCCGGGGTCTGTCTCGATATTCCCAAGCGACGGCTCACTGTTTTCACCGGCGTTTCCGGATCCGGCAAGTCGTCACTGGTCTTCGACACGATCGCCGCGGAGTCACAGCGGCTGATCAATGAGACCTACACAGCATTCATCCAGAATTTCATGCCAAGTCTGGCCCGCCCGGACGTCGACTCGCTCCGCAACCTGAGCGCCGCGATCATCGTCGACCAGGAACGCATCGGTGCCAACGCCCGCTCGACGGTGGGAACCGCCACCGACGCCCACACCATGTTGCGGATCCTGTTCAGCCGGATCGGTACGCCGCATGTCGGGTCGCCGTCCGCGTTCAGCTTCAACATGGCCGAGGGCATGTGCCCGCAGTGCGAGGGGCTGGGCAAGGTCTCCGAGATCGACGTGGACCAACTGGTCGACCGGGAGCTCTCGCTGAACGAAGGCGCCGTCAAGGTTCCCGGGTTCGCCGTCGACAGTTGGTACTGGCAACTGATGGCGCGATCCGGCCTGTTCGATCCCGACCTTCCGTTGCAGGATTACCCGGCGGACAAGTGGAACGAGTTCCTGCACCAACCCGCCACCAAGGTGAAGATGGGCAAGAGCAATCTGACCTTCGAGGGCCTCGTCACCAAGGTCCGGCGGCTGTATCTCGCCAAGGACCGGGAGTCGATGCAGTCCCAGGCCCGCAGCTTCGCCGATCGCGCCGTACGGCTCACCGGCTGCCCCGGCTGCGACGGCTCGCGGCTGAACGAGGCTGCCAGGTCCGCATTGATCGACGGCTACGGCATCGTCCAGTGCTCGTCGATGCAGATCAACGACCTGGCGGAGTTCGTCCGCGGCATCCGGAACCCCGCCGTCGGGCCGGTGCTGGAGACCCTCAGTGACACCCTGGACTCAATGGTCGAGATCGGCCTCGGCTATCTGAGCCTCGACCGGGAGTCCTCCACCTTGTCCGGCGGGGAAGCCCAACGGGTGAAGCTGGTCCGGCACCTCGGCTCGAGCCTGACCGACGTCACCTACGTCTTCGACGAGCCCACTGTCGGCCTGCATCCGCACGACATCCAGCGGATGAATGACCTGCTGCTCCAACTGCGCGACAAGGGCAACACTGTGCTGGTGGTCGAGCACAAGCCGGAGGCGATCGCTATCGCTGATCACGTGGTCGATCTCGGACCCGGGGCCGGCACGGCAGGCGGCCGGGTCTGCTACGCCGGCGATCTGGACGGCCTGCGGAAGTCCGACACCCTGACCGGTCGCTACCTGGATCACCGGGTGAGCCTGCGGGACGAGGTGCGCAGACCCGCTGGCTATCTGTCGATCGAAGGCGCCACTCTGCACAACCTGCAGAACGTCAGCGTCGATGTCCCGCTCGGCGTACTCACCGTCGTGACCGGAGTCGCCGGATCGGGCAAGAGCTCGCTGATCCACGGCTCGCTCGCCGAGCAGGACGGCGTGATCGTGGCCGGGCAGGCTCCGATCCGCGGCTCCCGGCGGAGCAACCCGGCCACCTACACGGGTTTGCTCGACCCGATCCGCACGGAGTTCGCCAAGGCCAACGGCGTGAAGGCCGGTCTGTTCAGCGCAAACTCCGTCGGCGCCTGCCCGACCTGCAAGGGCATCGGGCTGGTCTACACGGACCTGGCCATGATGGCTGACGTGGCCTCAGTGTGCGAGGAATGCGAAGGAAAGAGATTCACGCCAGAGGTGCTGTCCTACCGGCTGCGCGGGAAGAACATCAGTGAGGTCCTCGGCTTGTCAGTATCAGAGGCCGGCGAGTTCTTCAGTAAAGGTCCGGCCCGGGCGATCCTCGACCGGCTCGCGTCGGTGGGGCTTGGTTACCTTGGCCTGGGCCAGCCGCTCACCACCCTGTCAGGCGGCGAACGGCAACGGCTCAAGCTGGCGATCCACATGGCGAAGAACGGCAACACCTATGTCCTGGACGAGCCGACCACCGGACTGCATCTCGCCGACGTGGACCAGTTGCTCGCGATGCTGGACCGCCTCGTTGACGAAGGCAACACGGTCATCGTCATCGAGCACCACCAGGCCGTGATGGCGCACGCGGACTGGATCATCGACCTCGGCCCGGGGGCCGGCCACGACGGCGGTCAGATCGTGTTCACCGGTACGCCGGCAGAGCTCGTCGGCAGCGGCACGTCCCTCACCGCCC
>JAWWOY010000977.1:0-3644 GCA_033851195.1 Kribbellaceae bacterium
CCGAGCAACTGCTCGAGGGCACCCCGGTGATCTACTGCGACTTCGTCGACTACGACGAGGTGGCGCACCACGCCGGCCCGACCCGGCCCGAGTCGCTGCAGACGCTGGAAGGCCTCGACCGGGTGCTCGGCGCACTGGAGCGGATCATCGACATGCTGCCGCACTCCTACGAGATGGTGGTGTTGTCCGACCACGGCCAGAGTCAGGGGTCGACCTTCCTGCAGCGGTACGGCCGGACACTGACCGACGTGGTGGACGAGTTGGTCGACACCACGGCGGAGCCCGTCACGGCGACCGGCCGGTCCGAGGGCTGGGGCCCGGTGAACGCGTTCCTGACCGAGCTGAGCATGCGACAGAGCGTGGCCGGCTCGGTGACCCGCCGGGCGCTGAGGGGCAACGCGCCGCGCGGCGAGGTCGAGCTCGGCCCCGCCCACCGTGAACCGGCTGCCAGCGCAGGCGATCAGATGGTGGTCACGGCGTCCGGCAACCTGGCCCTGATCTACCTGGCGACTACCCCAGGTCGGGTGCCGCTGGAGGAGCTCGAGGTCCTGCACCCAAGGCTGATGCCGGGCCTCGCGACCCATCCGGGCGTCGGGTTCGTCGTGGTGGACTCGCTGGCCGAGGGTCCGGTGGCGATCGGCCGGGCGGGAGTGCACGTGCTGCGCTCCGGCCGGGTGGAAGGCGTCGACCCGCTGTCGGCGTACGGGCCGTTGGCGGCGCCGTCGATGCTGCGCCAGGCGGAGATGCCGCACAACGGCGACATCGTGGTGGTTAGCCGGCTGGACGAGTACACGAACGAGGTGGCCGCGTTCGAGGAACTGGTCGGCTGTCACGGTGGCATCGGCGGCTGGCAGACCGATGCGGTGCTGGTGCACCCTCGGCGCTGGGTGGTCGAGGAGCGACCCGTAGGCCCCGACGCGGTGCACGACCTGCTGGTCGGCTGGTTGGATGAACTCGGCCAGCGCGAGGATGTCACCGCCAAGGAGGACGTCACCGCCAAGGAGGACATCACCTCCGAAGACGTCGCAGTGGTGCGGGAGAGCTGAGTGCGGATCACCTGGTGGGGCCACAGCACCACCACCATCGAGCACCTGGGGACCAGGCTGCTGACCGATCCTGTGCTGACCTCGCGGATCGCCCATCTGCGCCGCCGGCGTGGGCCCGCCCCGACTGCCGAGGCCGGCGACTGCGACGCCGTCCTGGTCTCGCATCTGCACGCCGACCACCTGCACCTGACGTCGTTGGCGCTGGTCGCGCCGGACGCCGCGCTCGTCGTACCGCGGGGTGCGGCCCGGCTGATCCAGCAGGACTGCGGGACCGCCTTCGCCGACCGCTGCATCGAGGTTGCTCCCGGCAACCAGGTGCGGATCGGCCGGCTCGACATCACCGCGGTGACCGCCGAGCACGACGGCCGTCGGCTGCCCTGGTCGTCCCACTGCGGGCCCGCGCTCGGGTTCCGGATCGACAGTTCGCCCAGCGTCTGGTTCGGCGGTGACACCGACCTGTACGACGGGCTGGCGGCCGAGGCCGGTCCGGTGGATCTGGCACTGGTCCCGGTAGGGGGCTGGGGGCCGACGCTGGGAGTGGGTCACTTGGACCCGGTCCGGGCGGCCGAGGCGGTCCGGCGGGTCGGGGCGCGGGTCGCCGTACCGGTGCACTTCGGTACCTTCTGGCCGATCGGTCTGGACTGGCTGAAGCAGGAGTTGTTCCTGCCGCCGGGCGAGCGGTTCCGGGCCGAGATGGCCGCACTGGACCCTGACGTCCGGGTGGAACTGCTGGTGCCGGGGGAGTCGACCGAGGTGGTGCAGCAATGACGGGGGATACCCACTTCGACCTGTGGTACCTGTTCGCGCTCGCCGGGGCTGTCCTGGTGGGCGCGGTGCTGCCGGTGCTGCCGACCGGAGCCGCGGTCTCGGCCGGCGCCGTCCTCGCGTCGCACAGCCACCCGATCGGCCTGGTCGGCGTCCTGATCGCGGGTGCGGGCGGAGCGTATCTCGGCGACCTGATCGTGTACGCCGCGTGCCGCGCGGGCGGTGAGGGACTGGCCAAGCGGGTCGGCTGGCTCCGCGAGAACGCGTCCCTGGATGCTCTCCGAGTGCGGCTGGCCGAGCACGAGACAACCGTGCTGCTGACCTCACGCTTGATTCCGGGTGGACGGGTGCCGGTCCTGCTCGCTGCCGGGCTGGCCGGGTATCCGTGGCGGCGGTTCGCGCTCGTCGACCTCACCGCGTCCTCGCTGTGGGCGTTGGTCTACATGGCGATCGGGTTGCTCGGCTCCGTGCTGTTCGACGAGCTCTGGCAGGGTGTTGTTGCGGCTGTGGTGCTGGTGTTGCTGATCACCGTGATCAGCAGCCAGATCCAGCGGTATCGGCGGCGGAAGGCTGCTGAACGCTCCGCAGAGACCGCAGAGTCTTCAGACGCGGAATGAGGTGCTGCGGAGGCGTTCGACCGTCTCCGCGTCGCCCTCCAGTTCGACCTTGGCGACAGCACCGCGGCCGAAGCAGAACAACACCAGCTCGCCCGGCTCCCCGGTGACGGTGACCGATCCCTGGCCGGTCGGCTTCTTGGCGAGCGACTCGGTGCCGTCGGGCAGGCGCAGCACCAGCCCGCTGGGCGCTCTCCGGGTCATCGCCTTCGCGCCAAGCTTGAGCTGCTTCCACAGGCCCTGCTGCTGTTCGCCCGGCAACTGCCGGGGCTGAGCTTCGGCGTCGACCCTGCGTACGTCCTCGTGATGGACGAAGTACTCGGTGGTGTTCAGCTGATGGCCGAGGCCGGGGAACGAGTAGATCGAGAAGGTGGGCGGCCCGTTGCGGACCTTGTCGACGATCTCGGTGAAGCTGTAGCGCGCCTTCGCCTGCGCCATCCGGCGCTCGGTGGTGTCCGACAGCGCCGGGATCATGATGCCCGGACCGGCCAGCAGATCCGACTCCCGGACCCACAGATGGACTGCCAGGTCGTACGTCGTCCAGCCCTCGCAGAGGGTCGGCCGATCGGGTCCGACCTGGTCGAAAAGGTCACACAGAGCACGCCGCTCTACCCGGCTGTAGTCAGTCACAATTCGATCGTAGTTGTCGGTGGGTAATGGCAGAATGTCAATCGTTGTCAGCCGCGTGGCTGGCTATGCCCATGACATGCCCCTGACAGGCCCCTGACATCACTTCGGTAAGGACTCTTCGTGCCGCTGCCCACCGTCCCCAGCAAGGGGAGCGTGACCCGGCGCGGGTTCGCGGTCCTGCGCGTTGCCATTCACGAGGAACCGTTCGTCTTCGCCGTCGCAGTCCTCTGCAGCATGCTGTACGGCGCGATGACGGTCGCCGACGGTTGGGGCCTAGGCTGGGCCACCGACCACGTGATCCGCCCGGCACTGGAGCGGGGCGACACCACCTTCGGCGCGATCGCGTCGCTGATCTCGCTGTTCCTGGCGATCGCGGTGCTGCGGGCCATCGGCGTGGTCGGCCGCCGGGTCGGGGCCGGGGTGATGCAGTTCCGCCTCCAGGCGACGTACCGGCGGCGCGTCACCCGGCAGTACCTGACGCTCCCGCTCGAGTGGCACCACCGGCACCCGACCGGTCAGCTGCTCTCCAACGCGAACGCGGACGTGGAGTCCACCTGGTTCCCGATCGCGCCGCTGCCGATGGCCGTCG
>JAWWOY010001143.1:0-2564 GCA_033851195.1 Kribbellaceae bacterium
CAGAAATGCAACGGGAACTGGATCATCGTCCACGCGGTGGAGTAGCCGCTGAAGGTCAGCTTCGTGGGGAAGAACGAGCCGCCGAAGATGGTGTTCGGCTCTCGCAGTGAGGTGATCAGCATCCAGACGAACGGGAAGGCCATCAGGACACAGAAGGGCAGCAGTACGAGGGTGGCGAAGCTCTTGCCGAGCGGGAACCTGAACCCGCGCTCAGTGGTCCGCGCGGTCACGGCGGTCATCGGTCTGCCCTCCTGGTCAGCCACAGTTGGGCGATCACCGCGAGGGTGCAGAGCACCATCGTCACGACGCTGAACGCGCTGGCGTAGCCGAGTTGCGGGAGCGACCCCGACGTCGAGCCGAAGGCCAGCGAGTACAGGTAGGTGCCGAGCACTTCGCTGCCGTGGTTCGGGCCGCCACCGGTCATCACATAGATGATGTCGAACGCCTTGAAGCCGTTGAGCAGCCCGAGACTGACCACCAGGCCGGTCACCACCCGCAGGCTGGGGATCGTCACATGCCGGAACTGCTGAACCTTGTTCGCGCCATCGACCTCGGCCGCTTCGTACAGGCTGGGGTCGATGCTCTGGATGCCGGCGAAGAAGATCAGCATGTTGAAGCCGAGGCCGCCCCAGATCGTGACCACGATGATGGCCGGCAGCACGGTTCGCTGGTCAGCCAGCCAGGGATGTTGCAACGAGCCCAGCCCGATCGCACCAAGGATCTGGTTGAGCGTGCCGATGTTCGGGTCGTAGATCAGCTTCCAGAGCACGCCCGACACGACGAACGAGACGATGCCCGGGATGAACAGGATCGTCCGGACGATCACGCCGATCTGCTTCCAGACCGAGTTGACCAGGACGGCGATCAGCAGTCCGAGGAACGTCAGCACCACCGTGGTGACAGCGGTCAGGACCAACGTCACGATGAGCGCGCGCTGGGCCACCGGGTCGCCGAGCATCCTGCTGTAGTTGGCGGCGCCGATGAACCGCGGCGACCCGAAGCCGCCCCAGGCGGTCAGACTGAGGTACGTCGTGTAGAGGATCGGCCACAGCACGAAACCCAGGAACAGTGCGAAGGTCGGCAGCATGAAGAGGTAGCCGGCCACCCGCTGCGATTTCCGCAGCGGTGACCCGAACCGGTACCGCCGCCGTGATGCCGTCGGAGGGGACGGCACCACGGGGCGGGTCGACAGGGTGGTCGCCACCGGCTTAGCCGCCCTTCGCGTTGAGCACGGCCTGCTGCATCTCCTTCGCAACGGCGGCCGGCTGTCCGGTGCCGTCGAAGATCTTCGACAGCGGGTCGCCCGCCGCGGTCGAGCCGGGTCCGAACGGGATGTGCGGGCACCCGTCGCCCTCGATCAGCCAGGATGTCATCTGCTTCATGATCGGCAGCTGGATCCGGGCCGCGGCGCTTTTCGTCGCGGGCATCGAGTTCGAGTCGTTCATGGTGGGGGAGTACTGGTCCGCCGAGTAGAGGAAGCGCAGGAACTCGAGCGCTGCGGCCTTGTTCTTGCTGGTCTCCGAGACGGCCCACCCTGCGCCGGCCTGGTTCGCACACCAGTGCCGCTTGCCGGCCGCGATCGCCGGGGTCTTCATCACCTTGTACTTCTTCGCGAACGCCGCCGGTGCATTCTTCGCCAGACCTTGCGGAGTCCACGAGCCGTTGAAGAGCATGGCCGACTTCTCGGTGTAGAAGATCTGCGGCACCTGGTCACCCGAGGTCCCGGTGGTGCCGGGCTGGAAGACGCCGCCCTTGACGATCCTCTGGTTCAGCTCGAGCGCCTGGAGCACCTTCGGGTCCTCGTACGTCAGCCCATTTTTCAGCTGGTCCAGCTTCAGATAGAAGGTCGGGTCGTCGGCGACCTGGGTGAGTAGCGGCAGGAAGAAGTCGAGCGAACTGGTGGTCGGGTTGCAGCTGATCGCGACCGGATACTTGCCGATGGCTTTGAACTTCGCGGCCGCCGCGATCAGGTCGTCCCAGGTCTGGATCCCGTCCTCGGCGACGCCGGCCTTCTTGAACAGGTCCGGGTTGTAGAAGAGTCCGAAGGTCTGGGCCATCCAGCCGACCGCGTACTGCTTGCCGTCCAGGCTGTACTCCTGGTTCGCGGAGTCGAAGAAGTCCTTCAGGAAGTCGTCGCCGAGGTCCTTCTTCAGATCCGCCGAGACACCGCCGGTGCCGTAGGTGAGCGCACGGGTGTGCGGCGCGAAGATCTCCGGTACGTCGCCGCCCGCGACCGCCGCCTGCAAGGCGGGCAAGTACTGGTCGGGCGTGCCGAAGACCCGGTTCTGGATCGTGATGTTCTTGTGAGCAGCCTCGAAGGCCTGGATCAGCTTCGGCCACTGGTCCTGCTGGTCGCCGTACCAGGACCACATCCGGACCACGGACTTCCCGCCGCTGGTACTGCCACCGCCGCTGCTGCTCCCACCGCAGGCCGCGAGGGCCGGGCCGAGCCCGAGCGCGGCGGCGCCGCCCACTGCGCCCTTGAGCAGTGAGCGTCGTCGGAACGGTCTGGTGGATGGGATTTGGTGTTCACCCTGCATGCTGACTCCTCCGTCGTACCAGCC
>JAWWOY010001023.1:0-3058 GCA_033851195.1 Kribbellaceae bacterium
CCCGGTCTGGCTCGAACCCACCGGCCTGGCCGTCGGTGACGATGCAGTAGCTCACCTCGATCCCGGCCTTGGTCCACTTCGCGACGGTGCCGGCACCACCGAAGTCGATGTCATCCGGATGCGCCACCACAGCCAGCACACGTTCGATCTCGTCATCAGGACGCGGATTAGCCACAGGCATGCTCACCAGACCGACACTAGTGGTGTGTCTGGGCGGCCCTCGCCGTCGGTTACCGGCAGCGACCGGTCGGCAGGCTCGGTCGCGACGCCGCTGTTAGAGGCCGAGGCGTTGGAGGAGGAGGTCGCCGAGGGCTGCGACATAGGTCCTGGTGAGGTGGCTGCCGTCGCGGTAGACGATGAGGTTACCCACCACCAGCGGGCAGGTGCCCTTGTCGCAGAGCCAGGGGACGACGTCGATCCAGTGTGCGCCAGTGGCAGCGGCAGCCTTCTTCCAGGCCCGGTTGCGTTCCTCGACGAGCGGGTCGAGCGGCGCAGCGCAGCTGGCCATGGTCGCTCGCCGGCCGCTCAGGCAGTCTCTGGGCTCTCTGTCCAGCGTGGGAGTTCCGCTGATGACATCCACGCGGGGTGACAGTGGCCGCAAGCGCTTCAGGGCACTCTTCGCGCCGTCGGCGAAGACGGCCCCGGTCTCTTTTTCCGGAAGCGGTCGCCCGGAGTCCACGTCGCCGAGGGGGACGCCGAGGTGACCGCTGAGAATGATCCGGTCCGGCTTGATCCTGGCGATCTCGCCATAGGCCCACTCACGCCAGGTGTCGCATTCGGTGAAGGGACGCGCCTCTTCCGAACGCCACTCGGTCACGTTCACCGGTATGCAGCTGAACTTCATCAACGGGACGATCTTCCACCCCTCTGCCTCGGCTGCCTGAAGCAACGGTCCGATCCACATCCCCATGTGGGAGTCGCCGAACAGGACGATCGTCCGGTTCGCGCCGGTATCGCCCAGCGCGCAGATCTCGTTCTTCGTGGCATCGCGGGTTGCGACGCACCTTTGCGGCGGCCCGGGCAAGTCGCCCCAGAGGTCGTCGAGCGACGGACTCATTGCGGCCGGCAGTGGTGAACCGGCCCGGGCCTGTTCGGCGGCAGCACGGACCGCGTCGACGACCGAGGGCGCCTTCTCCTCGGCCCGAGGTTGTCCGGGAGTGACCGGGGCGGGAACCACGGCGGCTGCCGTGGCGGGCGGTTGTCCGTACTGTTGCTGCACTACGACCACCGCTGCAACGAGGACCGCCACGGTGGTCGGCCACATCGCCAGCGCCGTCGGCCGGTGCCTGGACAGGAACCCGGCCCGCTGCACCGGACGTTCGACGAACCAGTAGCTGAGTGCCGAGACCGCGATTGCTCCTACCACCAGCGCGACCCGCTCGCGCAGCCGCAGATCTCGCTCCAGGTAGACGACCGGAAGCACGAGGATCGGCCAGTGCCAGAGGTAGAGCGAGTAGGAGATGTCGCCGATCCACCGCAGCGGCAGCCGATCCAGCACCACGGACGCGCCGTACCGATGCCCTTCGACGCCGCCGGCAAGGATCAGCACCGTGCCCAGCACGGGCAGCAAAGCGTGGTACCCCGGGAACGGCGTCGCTGCCGAATAGGCCCCCGCTGCGGTGGCGACAGCGGCCAGTCCGATCCAGGAGGCTGCGAACCTCACCCACATCGGCAGACGGCGGACCCAGGTGGTACCGAGCGCCAGCAGTGCTCCGGCACCGAGCTCCCAGACGCGCGCCGGAGTCGAATAGTAGGTGGCGCTGGGATCGACACCGGTTCGCCAGACCGACCAGGCGAGCGATAGGAGGCACAGCCCCGCAATCGTCATCGTCAGGACGCGCAGCGGGCGCGTCGTCGGTGAAAGGCCGGGGCGACGATGCGAACCAGCCTTGGACCGGGTGAACAGCACCAGCGCGATCAGCGGCGGCCAGATCAGATAGAACTGCTCCTCCACCGCGAGCGACCAGAAATGCTGCACGGGTGAGACGAACGAGGTGGCGTCGAAGTAGTTCGAACCGGCCAGCGACGAGTAGATGTTCGCCGCAAAGAACGTCGCCCAGGTGACGTGCGTCATCACCTCGTTGATCCGAAGGTAGCCGTAGAGCTGGCTGGACACCACCATGATCGCCACCAGCACGACCGACGCCGCCGGCAGGATCCGGCGGGCCCGGCGGGCGTAGAAGGTCGCGATCGACACGCGGCCGGTACGCCGTACTTCGCGGACCAGAATGCCGGTGATAAGGAATCCGGAAATGACGAAGAAGACGTCTACGCCGAGAAAGCCGCCCTTCAGGCCGGGGATCCCGGCATGGTCGAGCATGACCAGCAGAACAGCCACCGCCCGCAACCCCTGGATATCCCCGCGACGTTGCCGTCGCGGGCCAGCTTTCTGCGCGTCCGGTGATGCTTGCTTCAGTTCAAGGTCTATGGCCACGCTTGATTAGATGCGCAATCCAGCACGAAATTGCGGAAACCGGCCCCCTCGGCGAGTCGGTAGCGCGGCCGTGCGAGCTCAGAGCCATTTCGGATCGCCAATGTGAACTGCACGCTGTGGCGATGATCTAGTAACTGGTTCATTGGCGGCCCCAATTGGCGGCGCAGGAGTGAAGGTGGGAGCGAGAGGGGCGAGGGCCGAGCCCGAAATCTGTATATCGGAATCGATATGACAGATCGATTCCGATATACAGATTTCGGCTTCGGCCCCAGGGCCCCGGCAAAGTCGTTGCCTGGGGCTCTGACCTGCTGAAACACGACTATGCCGGGGCCCTGGCTTCGGCTGATCTCCATCCGGACTATGACCTTGAAGCTGAAGACCTGAGGGGTCACCACCGTGACTGGCGGACTACTGCTCCCGCACGCCGCTCAGCCCGTCCAGATCGGGCGCCGCCGACCGGGGTGTGGGGACCGTAGTACGGGGATTGTCGGCCGGAGCGCCTAGGCTGGGGGACGATGACGACGCTCTTCTCACCAGACGAACTCCCGATGCCGCTCGAGGAGCCCAAGAAGCACCGGACCGACCCGGAGTCGCTGCTCGAGGGGCTGAACCCGCAGCAGCGGG
>JAWWOY010000444.1:0-3661 GCA_033851195.1 Kribbellaceae bacterium
GCGTGGCCGCCGAACTGGTTCCGCATCGCCGCAATCGCCTTCATCGCCGGGGAGTCGTCCTGCCGGGAGGCGAACCGGGCGAACAGCGCCGCCGCGATGGCCGGCACCGGGACGGCGTTGTCGATCGCCGCCTCGACGGTCCACCGGCCCTCCCCGGAATCGTCGGCGTAGCCCTGGATCTTCTCCAGGTGGGTGTCGTCCTCGAGTGCGTTCACCATCAGGTCGAGCAGCCAGGAGCGGATCACGGTGCCCTCGCGCCATGAGTTGAACGCGGCCGGCACGTTGTCCACCATGTCCGCGGCCTCGAGCAGCTCGAACCCCTCGGCGTACGCCTGCATGAGCCCGTACTCGATGCCGTTGTGAACCATCTTGGTGAAGTGGCCAGCGCCGACCTTGCCGGCGTGCACGAAGCCGAACTCGCCCTCAGGCTTGAGCGCGTTGAAGACCGGCATCAGCGTGCTGACGGTCTCGGGATCTCCGCCACACATCAGGGCGTAACCGTTCTCCAGACCCCAGACGCCACCGGAGACGCCGCAGTCGGCGAAGCGGATGCTCTTCTCGGCCAGCTGGGCGGCCCGACGGGTGTCGTCGGTCCAGCGGCTGTTGCCGCCGTCGACCACGATGTCGCCCTCGGACAACAGCTCCGACAGTTCGGTGATCACCGCGTCGATGGCCTGCACTGGCACCATCACCCAGACCACCCTTGGCTGATCGGTCGCGGTCAGCTGTCCGACCATGTCGGCCAGATCCGTGGCGTCGGAGATGCTCTGGTTCTGGTCGAAGCCGACCACCCTGAGGCCTGCACCGCGCAGCCGCTCGCGCATGTTGCCGCCCATCTTGCCGAGACCGACAAGGCCGAGCTCCATCGTGGATCCCCTTGTTCTGTTGGGTCAGCTGTTCAGACGGACCGGCATCAGCACGTAACGGAACTCGCTGATCGGGTCGCCGTCGAAGTCCTTCACACCGGTCAGTTCGGCCGGCTTCGTCGCCTGCGTGAAGGCCAGATGCGCGACCGAAGTTCCGATCGCGTTCAGACCGTCGAGCAGGTACGTCGGGTTGAAACCTACCGTGACCGGTTCGCCGGTCATGCGGGCCTCTATCGATTCTGATGCCTGGGCCTCATCGCCGCTGCCGGCGTCCAGCGTCACGGTGTCCTCGGAGAACGTCAGCCGGACCGGCGCGTTGCGTTCCGCGACCAGGGCGACACGCTTGACGGCCTCGACCAGGGTGGCGGTGTCGATCCGGACCCGGGTGGCGATCGCCGCGTCGGTAGGGATGATGCCGCGGACCTTCGGAAACTCGCCGTCGAGGAGCCTGGTGGTGGCGCGTCGGTTACCGCCGGACACCTCGCCCTCGAAGCCGACGATGCCCTCGCCGGTTCCAGGGGCGGCCAGGGAGACGATGATGTCGGTCCCTGTCATCGCCTTGGCGGTCTCGGCGAGCACTCGGGCCGGAATCAGGGCCGCCGCAGAGGCATCTGGGGACCGTGGGTTCCACTCGAGCTCACGAATCGCGAGCCGGTAGCGGTCGGTCGCCAGCAACGAGATCGTCGACCCCTCGATCTCGACCCGTACGCCGGTCAGTACCGGCAAGGTGTCCTCACGACCGGCTGCGGTGACCACTTGGGCGACCGCCTGGGCGAAAACGTCACTCCGAACGGTGCCACTCGCGGCCGGCAGGTCCGGCAGAGCCGGATATTCCTCGGTGGGAAGCGTCTGCAGCGTGAAGCGCGAGGTGCCACAGGTGACCTGGGCCTTCGCCCCGTCGACGCTGAAGTCCACCGGCTGGTTCGGCAGGCTCTTGGAGATGTCCGCCACCAGCCGGCCGGAGATGAGGCACTTGCCGGCATCGGCCACCTGGGCAGGCACGGTGACGCGGACGGAGGTCTCGTAGTCGAAGCCGGACAGGGTGATCTGACCGTCCTCGGCCTCGACAAGGAGTCCCGCGAGGATCGGGACACTCGGGCGACTGGGCAAGCTGCGCGCGGCCCAGGCCACGGACTCGGCCAAGACGTCGCGCTCGACGCGGAACTTCACCGCTGGGTGCCTCCTGATTCGGCTGTGTGCCAGGCAGATCCTGCCACGGACGGATGTGATGCGCGCCCACCGGGCGCGAGCAGGCGATTTGGGCGGGTCGCCATGACGTGCTGCGTCGAGGTCTGAGAACAGCCTGACACGTCTTGGCCGAGGGGTGTCAGAACTGCTGCTGGCAAGTCCCGAAACAGGGGTTTTCCCCAGGTTTGGCCGCTACACAATTTTGTGGACTGGGACCTAACTACAGATTCCATAGGGTTCTTCGCACCGGTGGAAACTGTGGAAAAGCCACGAATGCGCAGGTCAGAAGCCGATTCGGGCTGGGGATGGAGTGTGGATGGAAGCTGCCGGATCTCTGGACGCCTGGTGATGACGCCTGCTGTCCCCACAGGCCGTCCACAGGTGAGCCGGAAGTGTCCACTGGGATACCCACAGTTATCCACAGGAGTTTCCCCAGCCTGTGTGGACACTGTGACCGCGTCGTTGCGCCCGGCGTAGACGGCTCGGCGACGCGATCAGGACGGTCATTGCTGCTTGGCCTGATGCTTGATCCGGTTGGTCAGTTCGGTGACCTGGTTGAAGACGCTGCGGCGCTCCGACATCAACTGCCGGATCTTCCTCTCGGCGTGCATCACGGTGGTGTGGTCGCGGCCGCCGAACTGCTGGCCGATCTTCGGCAGCGACAGATCCGTCAGTTCCCGGCACAGGTACATCGCGATCTGGCGGGCCGTCACCAGCACCCGGCTGCGGCTCGAACCGCAGAGGTCGTCGATGGACAAGCCGAAGTATGAGGCGGTCTGGCCCATGATCATGGCGGCGGTGACCTCGGGTTTGCTGCCCTCCGGGATCAGGTCCTTCAGCACGATCTCGGCCAGGCTCAGGTCGACCGGCTGCCGGTTCAGGCTGGCGAACGCGGTGACGCGGATCAACGCACCTTCGAGCTCACGAATGTTCGTCTGCACCTTGCTGGCGATGAACTCGAGCACCTCGGGCGGCGCGGTCAGCCGCTCGGTGGCGGCCTTCTTCCGCAGGATCGCGATCCGGGTCTCGAGGTCGGGCGGCTGGATGTCGGTGATGAGGCCCCACTCGAACCGGGTGCGCATGCGGTCCTCGAGAGTCTCGAGGCGCTTCGGCGGCCGGTCGGAGGAGACGACGATCTGCTTGTTGGCGTTGTGGAGGGTGTTGAAGGTGTGGAAGAACTCCTCCTGAGTCCCTTCCTTGCCCTCGAGGAACTGGATGTCGTCCACCAGCAGCACGTCGACGTCGCGGTAGCGGCGCTGGAACGCCACCTTGCGGTCGTCGCGCAGTGAGTTGATGAAGTCGTTGGTGAACTCCTCGGTGGACACGTACCGCACCCGCATGCCGGGGAACAGCCGCTGGGCGTAGTGCCCGACCGCGTGCAGCAGATGGGTCTTGCCCAGCCCGGAGTCGCCCCAGATGAAGAGCGGGTTGTACGCGCGCGCCGGCGCCTCGGCGACCGCGACGGCGGCGGCGTGACTGAACCTGTTCGAGGCGCCGATGACGAACGTGTCGAAGGTGTACTTCTCGTTCAGCCGGGTCTGTGAGCGCGGCGTGACCTGCTCGCCGGCCGGCGGGCCGGAGTACGTGGGCCACACCTCCGGCGGGCG